>JAFTYD010000030.1 GCA_017464845.1 Clostridia bacterium | reverse complement strand
TTAAATTATTTTTATTACTTACATATCATATCATAAACAAATTTATTTTCCAAATATTTAATAAAAATATTATAAAAAATTATTTTATTTATATTTTAAATTAAATTTTTATTGAAAATACACAATTTATTAATAAAAAATCATGAAAAATTAATAAATTTTCATGATTTTTTTTATTATTTTAATTATTTCTTAATAAATTTTTCATATTTGTTTTATAATCTTCCACTCCAGGTTGATTAAATGGATTTACTCCTAAAAGCAATCCACTAATCGCACAAGACGCTTCAAAAAAGTAATACAAATATCCTAAATTAAACTCATCAATTTTTTCTATCTTCATTTCAAATATAGGCATACCTGTATTTTTATGAGCCTCTAATGTTCCAAGATATGCACATTTATTTATTTCATTAAAACTTTTCCCTTCAAGATATTTAATTGGAGATTCATCTTGAATATTCTCAATTATTATATCTTTATTTTCATTTTCTTCATAAACAAGAGTTTCTATTAAATTTCTTTTTCCTTGTTGAACAAATTGTCCAACAGAATGTAAATCTTTTGAGTAAGACAAAGGACAAACAAACAATCCTTTTTCATCTTTTCCTTCACTTTCTGCAAAAAGTTGTTGCCACCATTTTCCAAAAGATTCCATATATGGATCAAAAGATCCTAATACTTCTGTTGCATATTTTTTATCAGAATATAAATAATTTCTTAAAATCGCATATTTTAATACATTATTATTTTCAAATTCGTTTGTTTTAAATTCATCATAAGAAGTTTTTGCACCTTGCATAATTTTATTAATATCTAAACCAGCGACTGCAAAAGGAAGAAGACCAACACTTGTTAATACTGAATATCTGCCTCCTATATTACTAGGAACAGTAAGTGTTTCAATATTATTTAAAGTTGCATATTCTCTTAAATACCCCTTTGTTGTATCTGTTGTAATAATAATTCTATCAAGATAATTTTTCTTATATTTTTTCTTTAAGAAATCTTCTAAAATTTTCATAACAATAAGAACTTCTGTTGTTCCACCAGATTTAGAAATTAAATTAATTGTAACATTTTTATTCTTGCAATAATCCAAATGTTCCAACAAATCTCTTGCTGAAAAATTTGTTCCAACAAATCTAACTTCTTTTCCTTTGTTATTCTTTAAAAGTTCAATTCCTGCATTAGCGCCTAAATATGATCCACCAATTCCAACAACCAATAAAACATCGGAATTTTTAATAATATTTTTTGAAATTTCTTTTACTTTTTTAAATTCTGTTTTATCATACTGAACGGGATAATCTACCCAACCTGTCATTTCGCATTCTGGTGAAAACAAAAAATTTAAACAATTGTTAACTTTTTGCTTGATTTTTTTATTTTTTAAAAGCTTTTTTGCAAATGGCATATTAAAATAATTCAATTCCATCTTTCATTCTCCCAATTACTTTGTGTAAGCTTGCGCAACTGCACGTTCTATTCTTTCACTAGTATTAATTTCTTTTAATATATCATATGCATCAACTTTATCAGGTAATACTTCTTCAAAAGTTAAAAGATTTCTTTTTCTTATATTAGGATTAAAACAACTCTTACAATGATATTGAAGTGAAGTTTTTAATATTTTACATATATCAGCTGAACCTGATTTTGAAATTGCCATTTTGTATAAAGTTTCTGCTTGTTCATTTGTAACAATTAATGGTTTTTCCATATCCATGTATGAAGTTGATATATCATCAAATTGAAAATCTCCATTTAAATCTAATGTTCTTATACAAGTTCTTGTATCAAGACCAAGCATTGAACAATAACCACATAACAAATGATGTCCACCATAAGCTGGAATATATTTACCATTTGGAAGAATAATTCCTTCAAAATCTCTAAAATTTCTTTTTATTTCAAGTACATTATAAATATTATCAAAATCATAAGTTTTTACTGATTGCATTGAATATTGTCCATCTTCTTCTTTTACATATCCATATTCAATTAAACTAATTAAAAATTTTGATGATCCTGCCATTTCTTTCATTCTATCATCAATTTTTCTAAGTCTTCCTAAAAAATCAGTAGAGAGTTCTGGCATTTTTTCACTTTTTAATTGTTTATATTGAGGAGTTTCTTTTATTTCTAAATAAATTTTATAATCATCTGAATTTTTAAATCTTTCAAGAGCTTCGTCTAAAAATTGAAAATTATCTTCTCTAATGTTTCTTCTTCTACTAGACATCTCTTCTTCAAATTTTTCGTCTATCATAATCCCCTCCAATTCAATATTTATTATACAAAATAATTTATTACAAGTCAATATCAAATTAGATTAGATTAAAACAAAATAAAAAACAATTAAGGCTAATATCTTTAACCACTTTTATATTACAAATTTATATTACAAATTTATACTATAAATTTTTCATATAACTTGACAAAAAATTGACTTTAATATATTCTAAAAACATAAAAAAACAAATAAAATATTTATAATTTATGGAGTTGAAATTATGAGTTATGAAATAACAAAAGGATTTTTTTCTGGAAAATATGGTTTAAAAATAGATGGAAAAAGAGTTGTTAAAAATAAATATAAAGACTCATGTATTCTAAATCAATTCAACACAAACCAACATAATTCAGATGATTATATTGCCTTTTTTAATACAGATCCAAATGATAGATTAAATAGAAATTCTTGTTCAATTTATAGCACAAAAGAAAAACATTTTATTGTGGAAAATGTACCTTATTCTGATTATACCTGTACAAGCAAATATTTAACCGATTCTTGGGAAAGATTTGGTTATGAATATTTAAATCAATACACTAACCCAACAATAAAAGGTATTGTTCTTAAACTTGATAACAAACCTTGCTATATTTATGATAATAAAATTATGACAGGTAATTATGATAGAATTGAAATAGAATCTCATAAATGTAACGGCTATTGTGTTTACGCTATAGATAAAAATAATGAAATGATTATATTAGATAAAAATGCAGAATATAAATTCGCAGGTATATCATGTGACATCTTTATACAATCTGTTGAAAAACCTGGACTTAAACCTTATGGAATTTTCAATGTTACTTCACTTGAAGAATTGGTAGACATTTCTGAAAAACATGTTCTAGATGCAAAATTTTTAGCTTTATGGATTGATTCTTATTTTGAAAAGTTAACCCAAGATTATCCTGAAAAAGAAAAACAATATGTTATTGAAAGAGAAAATTTTTATAAAAAAGCAATTCCTTTTATGAAAAATTTAACAAATAATATTAATAATAGAAATTACACTTCAAAAGAAATTTCTTCTAAAGTAAAACAAATTAGAGAAGCACTAGATAACATTGAAAAAGTAAAAGAAACTAACGAATTTACATTCACTCATAAAAAAATGTTAGACAAAATAAATAACAATAAAAACAATTTTTTAAGCAAAAGTAATACAAATAAACAAGTTAAAACTATTAAAAAAACAAAACAAATCGAAACAAAGACAAGATGAGTAAAAAAACACTCATCTTTGTTTTTTTATTAAAAAAATTAACACTTTTTACACTTTTTTTTAAAAAAAACATTGATTTTTTTGTGTTTTTCTTAAAATAAAAAAATAAGCAAAATAAAATTTGCTTATTTTTTTTATTTTATTCAGCTTCTTGATATTCGGTTTCGTTATTTATTACCTCTTCATTAATTTGAACAGGAACAACTGAACGATATTGTTTTAAACCTGTACCAGCAGGTATTAATTTACCAATAATAACATTTTCTTTAATACCAATCAAACTATCAACTTTACCTTTAATTGAAGCATCTGTTAATACTCTTGATGTTTCTTGGAATGAAGATGCTGAAAGGAATGATTCAGTAGATAATGCAGCTTTTGTAATACCAAGAAGAACTCTTCTTGCCATTGCAGGTCTGCCACCTTCTTCAAGCACTCTATCATTTTCTTCTTCACATCTTGATACATCAACAACTTCACCTGCAAGTAAATTTGTATCTCCAGAATCTTCAATTTTAACTTTCTTAAGCATTTGTCTAATTATGATTTCAATATGTTTATCGTTAACCTTAACATCTTGACTTCTATAAACAGAAATAACTTGAGTTAACAAATAATCTTCAAGACCTTTCACACCCTTTGTTCTTAAAAGATCTGTTGGATTAATAGGTCCAGCTGTTAATTGAGTACCTGGTTCAATCATTTGACCATCTTTAACTTGAACAATAACAGGTTTTCTTGCTTCATAATTCATATCACCTTCATTAGATTCAACAGTGAATTTAACAAATTTTGCATCTTCAGAAATTCTAACTCTACCACCTACTTCTGACAATACACATTCACCCTTTGGTCTTCTAGCTTCAAAGATTTCTTCAACTCTAGGCAAACCTTGAGTAATATCGGCAGCAGCTGCAGATCCACCAGTGTGGAATGTTCTCATAGTAAGCTGTGTACCAGGTTCACCGATTGATTGAGCTGCAATAATACCAACAGCTTCTCCAATAGTAACCTTTTCTTTTCCTGCAAGATTTCTTCCATAACATTTTGCACAAACACCATGCTTGCAACGACATGTAAGAAGTGATCTAATTTGAACTTTTTCTATACCTGCTTTTGTGATTTGGCTAGCTTGTTCTTTTGAAATCATTTCATTTGCATGAACAATAATTTCTTTTGTCTTTGGATCAACAATATCTTCTACAGCAACTCTACCATAAACTCTTTCTTCTAAAGATTCTTGAACAAATCCGTCAGAAACTAAGTCAGCGACTTCAACACCTTTAACTTTTTCACCAAGATCTTCGAAGCAGTCTTCTGTTGTTATAACAACATCTTGAGCAATATCAACAAGTCTTCTAGTTAAATAACCAGAGTCAGCTGTTTTTAACGCTGTATCTGACAAACCTTTACGTCCACCACGTGCTGTAAGGAAATATTCAATAGGTGTAAGACCATTACGGAAACTAGCTTTAATTGGTGTATCAACCTTTTGACCTGATGCGTTAGATTTAAGACCAACCATTCCACAAACTGAGTTCAACTGAACGTTGTTACCACGGGCTCCTGAAAGCACCATCAATCTGAATGGATTGAAATCATCAAGAGAGTTTACAACTGCATCTTGAACTTTGTTAATAGCATCAGCCCAAACATTAATATTATTTACTAATTTTTCATCAAGAGTAATCAAACCTCTTTTCAAAAGTTTTTCATTTTCAAAAGCTTTTGCTTCAGCCTCTTTCAAAATATCTACTTTTTGTTTTGGTTCTTCAACGTCGAATACGTTAACAGTAATAGAAGCAAGTGTTGAATATTTATATCCTAAATCTTTTAATCTATCAACAAGTTTAGAACATTCAGAAGTACCTAACTTATCATAAGTTACGGCAACAAGTTTCTTAAGTTCCTTTTTCATAACTGGTTGATTTATTTCAAGTTCACAAATATTTTCTTCTTTAGTTCTATCAACATAACCTAAATTTTGTGGGATTGCTTCGTTGAATATTAATCTACCAACAGAAGTTGTAATTCTCTTTGTATATGTTTTACCATTATATTCTTTTGAAAGTCTAACTTGAATTTCTGCTTGCATAT
>JAFTYD010000029.1 GCA_017464845.1 Clostridia bacterium | reverse complement strand
CTGCATTATGCATATAGAATCCATAGATAAATGCAGAGATAGTAAGGATAGTTTGCAATGCTCCAATATAAATAATTTCTTTACCTACACCATCACCAAAAATGCTTTCATTTTTCTTTCTCGGTTTGGCGTCCATAATATTTTTCTCTGCTTCCTCAACACCAATTGCAATAGCAGGCAGAGAGTCAGTAATTAAGTTAATAAATAGAATTTGAACAGGATATAAATAAGTGTATTGTGGGAAGAAAATTGTACAAATGAAAAGTCCTAAAATTTCACTCATATTTGCTGAGAAAAGGAACTTGATTGTCTTTTGAATATTTGAATAAATCTTTCTTCCTTCTTCGACAGCAACGATAATTGTTGCAAAGTTATCATCAGTAATAATAAGATCTGCAACTTCTTTTGTTACATCAGTACCAGTAATTCCCATACCAATACCGATGCTTGCTTTTTTCAATGATGGAGCATCATTTACACCATCACCAGTCATAGCAACAACATGACCATTTTTCTTTAAAGTTTCAACGATACGAACTTTATTTTCAGGGCTAACTCTTGCATAAACACTAACCTTTTCAACAACTTTCAAAAATTCTTCATCAGACAATTTATCAAGTTCAAGTCCAGTTAAAACTTCATCTTCACTCTTTGCAATTCCAATTTTGTTTGCAATGGCAAAAGCTGTATCTTTGTGGTCACCTGTAATCATAACAGCACGCATTCCAGCTTTTTGACATTTTGAAACAGCTCTTGAAATTTCTTTTCTTGGTGGATCAATCATACCAACAAGTCCAACAAAAACTAAGTTTTCTTCTTTAAATTTTGAAGCATCTTTTAAAGTCATTTTTTTGTAAGCAACACCTAATACTCTCAATGCCATTGAACCCATTTTTTTGTTTGTTTCAATAATTGATTTTTTAAGTTCGTTTGTTAATGTAACTTCTTTTCCGTTAAGCAAAATCTTGTTACATTTTTCCATCAAATTGTCAAAAGCACCTTTTGTGTATGCAATTGCCTCTTTACCAAAATTATGTATTGTTGACATCAACTTTCTATTTGAATCGAAAGTTATTTCGCCAATTCTCTTATACTCTTCATCTTGTTTTTTCTTGTCATAACCAAACTTCATTGTAAAGTTTGAAAGTGCAGTTTCTGTTGGATCTCCAACATAAACACCTTTTGTTTTTATTGTATCATTACATAAGTTTATTGCTCTTGCAAAAATTTCAAAATCGTTTCCTTTTGAAAAATCTTTTTGCAAAAATTCTTGATCATAATAAACTGCTTCAACAGTCATTTTATTTTGTGTGATTGTACCTGTCTTATCAGAACAAATAACATCACAAGACCCTAAAGTTTCAACTGCATGCATTCTTTTTATGATTGCTTTATTTTTTGATAATCTTGATATTCCAAGACTCATAATAATCGTAATAACAGCAGGTAAACTTTCTGGGATTGCTGCAACAGAAATTGCAACAGCAGTTAAAAATGCTTCAAGAATTTCGTTTGGTCTTGCTATAACTTCAACAACAAATGTGATTGCTGCAATAGCAAGAACTAATATAGTTAAAACCTTACCAATACTTTTTATACTTTTTTGTAATGGTGTTAAATCTTTTTCAGTTTCAGTAATTGCCTTAGCAATTTTACCAAGTTCTGTTCCTTTTCCAATTGAAGTAACAACACCAACAGCTCTTCCTCCAACAACAGTTGTACCCTTGTATGCCATATTCTTACGGTCAGCAAGTGGAGTATTTTCTTTGTAAGTTACTTCTGCATTTTTTTCAGAAGGGAAACTTTCCCCTGTCAAAGATGCTTCATCAATCTTTAAGTTAACAGCTTCGATAAGTCTTAAATCTGCAGGAACAATTGAACCTGCTTCCAAGATAACAATATCTCCTGGTACAATTTCTTTTGTGTTAACCTTTATAGCTTCATCATTTCTTCTTACGACAGCTTCAGGTTCGGTCATACTTCTTAAAGCTTCCATTGATTTTTCTGCTTTATTTTCCTGTATGACACCAAAAATTGCGTTCATAAGCACAATAAACAAAATAATAACGCCATCAATAAGTTCACTCATAGATTTTTCAACTATTGCAATAACAATTGAAACTCCTGCTGCCACCAATAATATTAAAATCATAAGGTCAGCAAATTGTGCTAAAAATTTTGCAAAGAGTGATTTATGTTTTGGTTTCTCAAGTTGCATATCTGCATACTTTAATTGTCTTTCATTTACTTCCTGTTCAGAAAGACCTTTTTGAGTAACATTTAAGTCTTTTAATGTTTCCTCAGCCGACATGAAATAATAATCTTTCATCTTCCTCCTTACCTTTTAAAACAAAATATATTATATGAAATTAAATTTTTAAAGTCAAATAAATAATAATAAAAGATAGAATTGACATCACTCCAAGATAGACTCCAAACCACTTAAAATTTGCTTTTGTTGTAAGCCTTATCATAAACTTTATGGAGAACACTCCAACTATAACAGCTACTATAAATGATAGTATAAGTCCTATTATATTTATATTAATCGTTACCTTGTTTACAACAATTTCATATACTTCCATAAGCATAGATAACACAATAATCGGAATACTCATTAAAAAGGAAAATTTAGCAACCTTTGCTTTATTTGCTCTACACAACGTTCCTGTACAAATTGTTGCTCCAGACCTTGAAATTCCTGGAAAAATCGCAAGACCTTGTGCAATTCCCATAAACAGCGCAACTTTGAAATTTAGGTCTTTTTCAAGAGAACCTTTTGAAAAAATTTCTGTAAGAATTAAAAGTACTGCTGAAATCATAAAACAAAATGGAAGGAAAAGTCCTTCAAATGCTGAATCAAACAAAGGTGAAAAAAGAAGTGCTATTATACAAGTTGGTATAGTCGCCGTCACAAGTTTTAATGTTTCTTCACTAAACGGATGTTTTATCATTTCCCACACATCTTTATAAAATACAATCAAAACTGAAATTAAAGTTGCTATATGAAGAACTATACTTAAAAACAAACTATCTTCTACATTAAATAGATAACTTAAAAATACCAGATGTCCACTTGATGACACTGGCAAAAATTCTGTTAGACCTTGGACTAATCCAAGTAATAGTAAAATCATTATACTAACAAACATTATATCTCCATATATTAGTATATTTTATTAATATTCAAATTATTATTAGAAAAGAACTTTTCACATCGCACTTATATTTTTCATAATAAATAACCTAAGGAGAATATATGTTAAACGATTATAAAATCATAAACCCTGATAGTATAGTTATAGAAGAAAGTGTTAAAATCGGAAAGAATGTAACCATCTTAGGAAATTGTTATATTCTTGGTAATTCCATAATAGAAGATAATGTAACTATTTATCCTTTCACCTATATAGACAACTCTTATATTGGAGAAAACACAAAAGTTATGTCCTCTTTTTTGGAAGAATGTAAGATAGGTAAAAATAATAATATTGGTCCTTATGCTAGATTAAGACCAAACACCACAACTTGTGACAATGTTAAAATCGGCAATTTCGTAGAAATTAAAAACAGCTTTATAGGTTCAAATACTAAAGCAAGTCATTTAGCATATATAGGAGATGCTGAAATTCAAGAGAATGTAAATATCGGTTGTGGAGTTATCTTTGCAAACTATAATGGTAAAGTAAAAAACAAAACATTCGTTGGAAGAAACTCTTTTATTGGAAGTAATAGTAATTTAATTGCTCCCTTAAGTATTTCAGAAGATACATATATATGTGCAGGTACAACTCTTACTACTAATACTGATAAGGACGACTTTGTCATAGGTAGAGTTAGACCAACAATAAAAAAAGAAAAAGCGAACAAGTACTTAAAAAAGGATAACTGAATATGGCAACATTTTTTGGAACAGACGGAATAAGAGGAATAGTAAATGAAGATTTAAGTCATTCTCTTGTTACCATGATAGGAAACGCTCTAGCAAAAAGCAAAGATAAAGCAAAGATATTAATAGGTAGAGATACAAGGATATCTGGTTCATATATTACATCAAGTTTAACTAGTGGTGCACTCCAAGGTGGAGCAAATATTGTCGATGTAGGTATTATACCAACTGCTGGTATATCATACTTAACTGATAAATTAGGTTATGATTATGGAATTGTAATTTCTGCTTCACACAATCCCCCTCAATATAATGGAATAAAAATATTTAACTCTAATGGAAGAAAACTTAATGAAAGAGAGGAAGAAAACATTGAAAAGTTATTTGTAGGAAATTTAGTTAAAGATTCTTTATCAGTAGGCTCTTATACTTATTCTCCTAACCTAACCAAAATATATATAAACCATTTAGTTTCATCATGTACAAAAAAACTGAATAACATAAAAATTGTATTAGATTGTGGAAATGGTGCTTCATTTTCTATTGCTCCAAAAGTTTTTAAAAAATTAGGAGCAAAGGTTATTCCTTTATTTTGTAAGAATGATGGAAAAAATATAAATGTTAAATGTGGAGCACTTTACACTCAAGTATTAAAAGATAAAGTACTTTCTAGTAAGGCTGATATAGGATTTGCATTTGACGGCGACTCTGATAGACTTATTGCAATAGATGAAAAAGGAAATGAATTAAACGGAGATGAAATTGTATATATTCTAGCTAATTATCTTAAAAAACAAAACCTATTAAACAATAATACTGTTGTTGGAACAAGCTTAACAAATTCAGGAATTGTATCTTCATTAAAGGAAAAAGGAATATCATTTATTAAAACAGATGTTGGAGATAAATATATTATTGAAGCAATGGAAGAACATAATCTAAATCTTGGTGGAGAACAATCTGGACATATAATAATAAAAGACATTATCCCAACCGGAGATGGCATTTTATCTGCACTATTTTTAACTCAATGCTACATTGAAGAAAACAAACCTTTATCTTATCTATGTGATTTTAAAAAATTTTTTCAAACTTGTGAAAGTATTGTTGTTGAGGATAAACATAAAGTAATAAACAATAAAACACTTATAAAAAAAATAAAAAGAATTTCAAATGCAATAGGAGAAAAAGGTAGAGTTTTAGTTCGTGCAAGTGGCACAGAGCCCAAAATACGAATTATGCTTGAACACCAAGAAAAAGAGATAGCAACAAAATATCTTAATATCCTTGTCGAAACAATAAAAAATATATAGATTTTAAAATAAAAAAAAACGAGATATAATATCTCGTTTTTTATTTATGCTTCGTTTGTTAATGGCGCATAAGTACTTAAATCAGGTAATTCAATCATTCCTTGTGATGGTTGAATTGTTATTGAAATTATATTTTTTTCAACACCTGATGAATAGATAATAGAATTTGTATATTCCATTTCAATCATATAACCCATTCTTACTGTGTAAGTATAAGTATCAATTGTATTTTGATTTCTCAATGTAACTGTATAAACTATATCTGTTTCATTTAAATACTCTTTTGTTATTTTTATACTTTGATAACCATCAAAAGAAGCTACACTATCAATTACATAATCTTCTATATTAACGGTTTCAAAATAATAACTGTTTCCTTGATAAGCAATTTTTGTATAATAATCAACATATGTTAAATTAGGTAAATAGATATAATCATTTTGAATATAGAAATTTAATGGTGCAGAACTATCTGTATTTATATACTTTACATGTCTTGTTTCATCATAAGTTCCTGTTGAATTTGGTTCTTCTGAATATCTAACATTTGTTATATTTGTGCTAAGCAATTCGCCGTCATTATATCGTTTTTCTGTCCACATTCTATTATCTGAAAGATGACTAAGTTTTACATTACTAATTTCTGAAACAAATTCTCCAGTTGTCATTCCCATTTTGTAATTACTAAAATCAGGTACATCAAACATTCCTTGTGATGGTTTTATAACTATTGACTCCATAATTTTTTCAATACCTGTTGAATATTGAACAACATTTGTGTATTTCATTTCAATCATATAACCCATTCTTACTGTATAAGTATAAGTACTAATTGTATTTTGATTTTTCATTTTAACTGTATAAATAACATCTGTTTCATTTATATAATCTTTTGTTATTTTTACACTTTGGTAGCCGATAAATGTATCTACCTTATCGATTACATAATTGCTTATGTTGTATGTTTCAACATAATATGTCATATCATCATAAACAAATTTTGAAATATAATCAATATATGTTGAGTTTGGTAAATAAATATTACCATTATGGATATATAAATTTACTGATAATGAACTATTTGGTCTTATGTAACTTACATGTCTTGTTTCATCATAAGAACCTGCTGAATTTGGTTCTTCAGAATATCTAAGATTTGTAACATTTGTACTAACCAATACACCATCTTCATAACGATTTTCTGTCCACATTCTGTTATCTGAAAGATGACTAAGTTTTATAGTTTTCATTTCAGCAACAAAATCACCAGCAGTCATACACAATGCATATTCACTGTAATCTGGCATACTAACACTTTCTTTCATCATATAAAGATTTGTTTTTGTAACATTATGATTTGGGTCTTCAATTTCACTTTCAATGCTTATTAAAACACCATTTTCAATTGTTAATATATGATTTAATTGACAAACACCAACATCATAATCTTCATCATATTTTATGAAATATTTAACGATGTTATTGTTGTTTTGAACATTAGTTGTTTTACTAATATTAATATTTTCAGCTCTTTCAAACATATTTTCAGATGGAAAATATCTTGAATAGTCTGGAGATTTAATATAATAATTTTTACCTAAATAATCAAAGTAATATGTATCTTTCAAAATAATATAAGTTTTGTCAGGTCTATACACTTCATTGTCAAACTTATAGAATTCTGTTGGTGCTTCACTTGAAGAGGTATAGAAAGCTATATGCATAAGTTCATGTTTATCACCTGTAACAGCTGATTTTGAATATTTAACATGACCATTAACTTGATTTGTTATCACATAGTCTGCAGTTGGTGTTAAGTATCCATCAATTTGTTCCCAGTGCATATTTTGAGAAATTGCAGAAACATCAACATTACTTAATTCGTTAATTAATTTTGAAGGAGTGATATCCAAAAGTTTTTCAATTTCTTCTTCTGACCATTTTGCAACAAGTTCAACATCACCACCAATTACTTCATAAGCAGAAATTTGAATATCAGTACCTTTCACAAACCAACCAAGGAAACAATCTTCCAAAACTGTATCCTCAAAAGAAGGCATTCTAGTTCCAAGCCAAGTACCTCTCTCAAGTTCTATTGAACTAGGAATAAAACTAAACATATTTTTGTAGTTATATCCTGCTTCAAGTAAAGTATCAGGATAGTTATAATCAAAAGTTACAATAAAATTTTCACCTTTAAGGTCTTCAATGTCCATTAATTTTGTCCAAGAAGAATTTGAATCAACATATCTCCATTGAATTTCAGTATCAGTAACCCTAAATTCTACTTCTCTACCGTCAATACCATCTTTACCTTTAATATCCTCACCGATATAACTTAAAAGTTCATCTTTTGTTATTATGTTTTGCCACTTACCTTCGCTATCAACATAATATTGCACATAACCACTTTCTTCATTGTATCTGAATTCAATATTATCTAAATCACTTGTTGTACAAGCAGACAATCCAAATCCTACACCAATAAAACCAAGTGTGCATAAAGCATTTCTTAACCATTTTTTCATAACTCTTTTTCCCTTTTGTTATATTTTTTGTAGTTAAAAACATTTTATCTAACAATTTTATTATATCATAGAGAAATAAAAGTCCAAAATAAAAACAAAAAAAACATACAACTTCCGTTGTATGTTTATT
>JAFTYD010000028.1 GCA_017464845.1 Clostridia bacterium | reverse complement strand
GGAGCATATGGTACATATTTGACTTTGGAAAAATTTGTTGAACAATTCTATACTTCTGACCGTCAATTTATAGAAGACCTTGCACATAATTCTAATATAAATACTGTTAAAGAAGCTAAAGCTTCAATTGAAGATTGGGCTGTTGGAACAATACTTTCGAAAAGTCCTATTATTAAGTTTTCAAAAGATGCTAAAACAGCTACCACTTATGCTGGAAGCGATACAAATCTTGAAAATCCTTTAAAAACATATACTGTTAAAAAATCGGGCGATGAAATGCTTATATATGATTTATATGAGGAAGAAGAAATCAAGATAAGAATAATTTCTGATAGCGATTCAATTGATGTTACTAATTATTTAACTGACGAATTGACTTTTAAAACAGATTTCGATTTAAGTAATTATGAAGCGAAAATTTTATTAACTGATAGTGTAGGCGATAAAAAAGAGTTTTCGTTAAATGAGTGTGAGTTTGAATATAATGCTCGTACACTTCCATTGTGGCTTAAATCTTATGTTTTCACTTATAAAGTAAAATAAAAAACCTAATAAAGAAAACTTATTAAGTTTTTAGTTTGGTGTGTATGTAAACACATTATATTAGCAAAGGAGATTGTATTCCAACACTGAATACAATCTTTTTTTTGTGTCATAGGTATTGTAAAGAATTGTTAAAAAATAATGATTCTAGGGTAATTATAATTTTTTATTAGAGTGTAAAAATATCTTTAATACTGCTTTATATTAAACCAGAAGAACTTAATAAAAAACCTACTAGATTTCTCTAATAGGTTTTGTTCTTAGTCTTTTACTGAATATATTAAACTGAAAGATAATGTATTATCATTACCTATAACTTCATCTAGTCTTTTTGTAATTTTATTATTAGGGTTGTTATATTCAGATAATTCTACCATTTTGTCGCATTCGCCATCTAATGCAAAATTAATCCAATCTATTACAAAGCCGTTTACTCTTTCAGGATTTCCTTCATAAGAAGGGTGAAATTCTTTTTGATTGCTATTTAAAGCATTAAATCTAATAATTTCTACGCCATCTGATTTTAGTATATATTGACCAGAATGATTGTCAACATATTCAACATCATAAGTATTTGCTGCAACTCCTTCAGCATAGTATGTTGTTGCTGTTTTTAAATCTTTTGAAAAAGTTACATGAGGATTGAATGCCATATCAAAAAATGTGTTTTCTAATTTTTGAGAGAATAATTCTTTTGCTTCTTCATAGGTTGTTGGTTGAGCATTATTTGGATAACTGATAGCATCTGTACCTAAACAGAATTCCAAAACTTCAGCAACAGTCATATTTGCTCTATAATCTGTCCAACCATTTTCTTTATCAAGAAAACCAAGGGATAAATTGTGACCAAAATTAAATTCGTCATAAAATTCTGAACAATATATAGTTTTTCCAGCTAAAGTGTTTTCTTCTTCTTTTTTACCACAAGCTGACAACGAGAATGCACAAGGAATGATTAAAAATATTGCTAAAATAAAACTTAATAATCTTTTTTTCATATTTCCTCCTAAAGTCATATATATTTAGTATAGCAGATTTATGCAAAGCTTGTCAAAAATATAATAATCAATAAAAAATAAAAAATTACTAAGTATAGTAAAAGTATAGAAATATTTTAAATTTTCTATTTTTATAAAAATAGACAGGGTGTTGACAATTCAATTTTTGTGTGGTAAGATACTTAAGAAATAAGGGAGGAGAAAGATGAAATTATCAGATATTATGTGGATTGAAGCTGGTTATGGTAAATCTAGAAGAGTTATGCCTTTTTATTTAGATAACAATATTATTTGTTCTTTGGCTGATGATAGACTTTTCCAATTAGATTCAACAAAAAGTCTTTATGACAATTTATATGAAATTTGTCAACATGAATATAATTATTCAACTGTTATTATCAACAAAGATGCATCAGGTAAAATAAGTCGTTTAAACACTACTAATCCAAACGAACCAACAATTCTTAACTTTGGTTTACCAAAATTATTTACTCTTATGCATAAACAAGAATACAAAGAAAAGAAAGATATGACAGTTTCAAAAGATGAAGCTAAAAAGTTATCAAATTATTTTACTAAGAAACTTGGAAAAGCTTTAAACAATGCTGCAAC
Source organism: Clostridia bacterium (assembly GCA_017464845.1). Classification (GTDB taxonomy): domain Bacteria; phylum Bacillota; class Clostridia; order Christensenellales; family UBA1242; genus Caccovivens. The sequence continues at coordinate 3,927 of JAFTYD010000028.1, read as the reverse complement.
TGCAGAACGTACATTGTAATTTACATATTAAAGATTGGGATAAACTATTCTCAATCTTTTTTTATTAGTATCATTGGTAGTTAAAAAATGTTTAAAGCATAACAAATAATTTATTTTAATTTTTTTGTTAGTTTTATAAAGTATATATCTCTCTTTTTTATTAACAAAAGGTTGATTGGTTCAAAATCGGCATTTTTTATACCAATTTCGGCTGTTTTTACATTTTACTAACAAACTCTCATCTTTGGACTAATAAAGCCTTAAAATTGGCATTTTTCGCAAAATAATATATAAACGATATTAAAATAAAAAGATTTACAATTTTTGTAATTTAAGTTGTACATTTTTTTTTAAAGTGTGCTATAATTGTTTTGAATTTAAAAGACTTAGGAGGAAATAAATGTTAGAATTGTGGTCACCATTTCAAAGAAAAAATAATCCAGTAACTGTAAGTCAACTTCAATACAAAGATATTAAGGGACTTGAAAAACTTGAATTGGATGAAGGGTTTAGAATTAGCTATAAAATAGATTTTGAAAGTGCAAAGGAAGATTTAGGAAAATACATTTCATCTTTTGCAAACACAGATGGGGGTTGGATATTTTTTGGTGTAGATAAAGAACCTGTTAAAATTGTTAATATGCCAAAAGAGAAAAAAGACTATAATCAAATTATTACAACACTATTAAAATCTCAATGTGGAGATAACATTCCTCAATTTGAGACAAAATTTGTGAAGGACCCTAAAGATAGTTCTGTTGGTGTGCTTGCTTTATATTGCTACAAAGATGTAAATCCACCATATTTGTACAAAGGTAAAGTTTACACAAGAAACGGAAGTAGTTCAGAACCTGAAGAAATAAATAGTCGTTTGTTATTAGATAACCTATACAAACGAAAAGAATTTTATGATAAAGATTTTGAGGAATTCTGTGTTCGTTCAGTATTTGTACCTACATTTGGAAGAAATAATTATGAAGCAAAGCAACATATACCAATGCTTAATATTTATATAAAATTAAACTCTTTTAACTTTATAGGTAAGTATTTAAAGGATATAAAAAATATTGCTGAAACATATGTTAGTGAAAATAGTGGATTTAACTACTATACAATTTCTATGAATTCAATAGTATTCCAAAATTCTTTAGTAGATTTTGCTGCAGGAAACTCTACTTGTACAGCTGAACTTTTCTTTGATGGAAGTTTAAAAGTTCATATGCCACTTTTAATTCGTAACCAAAACTATAAAAGAGACATAATAAACAAATTACCAAAAAATCTATATGATTATAACTTATACAAAATATTTGAAGGACAAGAAACATCATCAATAGTTCATACTATTTTGAATTACTATTTTAATTTCTTGAACAAAAAGAAAATTTTGATAAACAACTCAAAAATAAAAATTGACTATACAGATATTGAAAATTCAATTATGGTTTTTGATAATAAAAAGTTCTATACAAAATTAAAAACAGAACCACTACGTATAAACTTTAAGCAACAACAAAGTTCTAAATATGAATTAGATGAATTGTTGCATGGTATAAACAGAAAAGATTGGGTTAATTTTATCGTTTCAGAATTCTTGTTTATGGCATTTGGTTATATGCCATTTGAAAAAATAGATGTATTAAAACTAGAAGAAATTGATAAAGAAAATTATTAAGACAATGTAAATCATAGATATAAAAAAAGGATTGTTAATCTAACAATCTTTTTTTGTTTTAAATAATAAATGTATAGTATTGAAAAGTTAATCCATCTGATAAATTTTATTGTATGTAAAAACTTCAATAAAGGTATGTTTCAACAAAATCCATCTGAATTAATTATTGATACAAATAGATAATATTTTTATGAAGAGAAGTTTTGTAAAACAAATAACTACTCTTTGCATAAATCTTTACTTACAATCATTCTGGTTGGGAAAAATTCTCCCATTTGTATGCTTACTATATTTGTTTTAAGAGGTTGAAAGTTTTTTGTTAAAATTTCCTTTGCTTGTTGTACATCAGATTCATTCCCACAAAAAATTGTAGCATGTGCATGCCATGGAAAACCATCTGCATAATTGTTGTCAAATAGTTCATGTAGTTTTCTGAGAAATACATTTTCTTCAGGTTGAAGGAACAATACTTTGTTATTGAAATGATTTACTTTATCTAATTTAATATCAAATTGTGAGTTACTTTCACAAACACTTTTAATTCTTTCAATTAATTCTTTTTCACAAGAAATAGGATAACTTCCTAAAGAAATATGAAAAGGAATATCCATTGTTTGAGTACCTGTATATCCTAAATCTAAAATGGAATCTTGATATTTTTTGAGTACTTGTTGAGTGTCATCATCAAATACTGCAAATACAGTTAAAAATTTATCTTTCTTCATTTAATCTCCTTATACAAATAGTTTAACATAAGTCCAACCAAAAAACAAACCAAACAAACTCCTGATTTGTGTTATGATTATCGGAGGAAAAGAAATATAAAACGCATCTTGCGATACACAGAAATTATTAAGATATGATATAAATCATAAATATAAAAATTAATTGTCGTTTTGACGATTTTTTTTTATACCAATATAAATTTATTTATAAGAAATATTTATCTTAAAATATTATATTACAATTAGTTTGTTAAAAGAATAATATTAATTTCTGTTAATGCTAAATGAAAAAAAATTATTGTCAAAATACTCTAATTTTTATTAAAACAATTAAATGTAAACTTAGGGTTAACAAATTTCTAACTAAAATTAGTTGATTTATGGTTGACAAGAATGTAAACTAAAATTAGTAAATTCAAGGAGAGATAAAAATGAAAATAAGTGAAAAAATTATTATTCTTAGAAAGCGTATGGGATATTCACAAGAAGATTTAGCAAATGAACTTGACATTTCTCGACAATCGGTTTATAAATGGGAAACTGGTGTGGCTGTTCCTGAGTTATCAAAGGTAAAAAAGATTGCAAAATTATTTAATATTTCATTTGATAAATTATTAGATGATGAAATTGATATAACAGTTGAAACAGGTGTTGTAGATAAGGTTCCTTTTTCAAAGAAAAAATATAGAGAAACTTTTGTATCTAATAATATACTTAATCTTGATCAAGCTAATATTGATAATGGTTACCCTAAAGAAAGAAAAATAAAAAATAAAAATAGCAAAAAAATTTTTGAAGAAAGAATTAAAAATATGAAAAAGCATATAGAAGAACTTGGAGCAACTTCTTATATTTTACTTCAAGATGATTTAGCAGGTTGTTTTTTTATAAATGATAATAATAAGACATTTGGATTTTATTTTAACGGAGCTGTTCAATTTGTGTGTCCATATGAAAATTACATAAAAGCTGATATTTCAAATTCAGGTAATAATATTAGTTATGAAAATGATTCAGCTTTTTCAGCTTTTAGTGGTGGAGTTCTTGGAGCAATTGGTATTGGTAAAAGTGTTAAACCAGTATTAAATAAACCATTATTATATTCTTTAGTTATTTCATATTTTAATAAAGAAGGAGAAGTAAAAGAGTATGATGTATCACTTTCTTGTAACAGAATATATATTATATATGAAGAAAAAGATTTAGAAAAAGCGAAAATATTTAATGATTTTATTTCGGATCGTACAAATAAATTGATTAATGATATTTATAGAAAATTATCAATTTGTCCTGTGATTGCAGAAAAAATTTATCATAAAGAAATAAAAGTTGATGAAGTTGATATTGCAGATTTAAATGAAAAATATGCTATACAATCAAAATCTGTAAATGAATATTATAAAAGCCTTGAAAAATCAATAAAAGATGATGAAAATCGTAAGAATAAAAGAAATTGGATTATAGCAGGAATTGTTGTTGGTATATTTATAATAATTTTAATTATTGGCGAAATTTTAAGCTCAACGC
>JAFTYD010000027.1 GCA_017464845.1 Clostridia bacterium | reverse complement strand
AAACAAAAAATATTTTTTAAATAATATAAAAATATTTCTCTCTTATTAAATTGATTTTTTTGTTTTTTTGTGCTACATTTATATGTATAAATTAGGAGGAATAATAAATGATAGTTGATAATAGATTTTATTCAAGACAAATTCTATCAATAAATATTTGTATATTTTCTCTAAATTTAAACAAACTTTCTGTACTTTTGGTAAAGAAAAAGAAAGAACCATATTCAAACACATGGTCTTTACCAGAAATAGGTTTAATAAATAAAGAAAGTTGTGAACAAACTATTTGTAGAGAAATAAAAAATAATTTTGGTTTTGAGAATTTTACTCCTCGCCTTACTGGTGTGTATAGCGATCCAAAAAGAGACAAAAGATTTAGAAATATATCTCTTGCTTATTACACTATTGTTGATGAAAACAATACAAGTTTAAAAGAATCTAAAAAGCATAATCTTGAAGCTGATTGGTTTGAAATTGATAAAATTCCTGAACTTGCTTTTGATAATAAAGAAGTTCTAATAAACTCAATTGAGTTATTAAAAGATAAAATTTATGACATACCTTTTATCTCACAATATATAAAACAACCTTTCACATTAACAAATTTACAAAATTTATATGAAAGTATATTAAATACTAAACTTGATAAAAGAAATTTTAGAAGAAAACTTTTAACATTAAACTGTTTAGTTGATACAGGTCGTAAAAACACAAAAGATTCTCATAAAAAATCATCTTTATTTAAATTTTCACGAAAAATAAAAGGAGAAAATTAATGAATTTTACAAAAGTATGGAATGACATTAAAAACTATTTCACAAACAACTATTGGGGAATAATTTTGTTCTTTGTAACCTTAATAGTTGGTATAGTTGCAATAAAAATTATATTAAACATAACAAGAAGATTGTTATCAAAATCAAAAATAGAACATATTGCTCAAAAATTTATTTATAATATCATAAAAGTATCACTATACCTTGCGTTAATATTAATCTTATTACAATTAATCGGAATTGGAATAACCGGAATTATGACTGCAATAAGTGCTATTGTACTCGCCCTTGGTTTAGCTTTACAAGATAATGTTTCAAACCTTGCAAACGGAATTATTTTAGTATCTTCAAAAACATTAAAAAAAGATGATTACATTACTGTTGATGGATTTGAAGGAACTGTAAGTGAAATTCACTTCTTAAATACAACAATTATTACTTCTGATAATAGAACTATTACTATACCTAATTCTACTATTGTTAATAATGCTTTAATAAACAATAACACTTTCACAAAAAGAAGAGTTAATTTTAGTTTTAGCATTTCTTATGAAACAGATATACAAAAAGCAAGACAAATAATTTTAGATGTTATGGCAAGCAATGGTAAAGTTTATATGGAAAACAAACCTCCATTCTGTAAACTTAAAACTTTAGGCGATAGTGCTTTAATTTTTTCAGCCAACTGCTGGTGTGATAGTGAAGATTATTGGGACGTTTATTATTATGTAACTGAAAAAGTTTTCAATGAATTTAAAAAGAATAATATTTCTATTCCTTACAATCAAATGGAAATTAGACTTAGAAATGATGAAGTAATAATGCCTTTTGATAAAGAGGACTTACCAAAAAGAGAAGAAAAAATAAGACAAGAAGAAAAGAAAAAATTTGATCTTGAAACTTTTGATTTTGATATTAATCGTTTAACTAAAAGAGAAAGAAAATAAAGAAAAAGAAAAGAAAAAAACGCTTTAAAAGAAATGGAAAAATTAGAACAAAATAAAAAAGATGATGAAAATAAACAATAATTTTAAAAAAAAGATAAAATTTTCTTAATATTTCTTAAAAAAAAATAAAAAAACTATTTTGAATTCAAAATAGTTTTTTTTAATAATTTTTCGGTAAATAACCAAAAGGTTTTATTCTATTTGCTTTAATTTCAACATTAAATGTATAAAAATCAGAATTCTTTTTAAACCTAACAATTACATCATCAATTAAAATTAAATAACTTTTAACTATATTTTCAATTTCACCTTTTAATATTGAACATATATATTCAGATGATTCAAATTTATCTTTGATCAAAATATTATTTATTCTTTCTTCAAACTTTTCATTTTCTATAAACATAATTTTCCTTTATATTAATTTTTTCAATCCTCTTTTGAAGTAGCCAATAAGTCCCCTATATTTGTATGTACAATCATATATTTTTTTAGTTCCATTATGTATATTTTCGGAAAGTAAAGTAAAAGCTCTTGTACTTTCTCCTGTCTTCAACAAATATCCAACAGACGAAACACTACTCACAGTATCATCTTCCGGAATAACTCCAATTAAAGGTATTCTCATTGATCTTACAATACTTTCAATATTCATCATATCTCCAGAAAGCAACATATCTCCCCTCATTCTATTTATAACAAGACTTTTGGAAGTTAAATTATATTCATTTAAAATTCCTAAAACCTTATCAGCATCTCTTAAACTTGAAAGATGAGGAGTTACAACTATAATTGCTTCATTTGCAGAATATACTGCTCTATGAAAACCTACATCAACCCCAGCTGGACAATCTATCAAAATATAATCAAACATTTTATCCAAATTATTTATTATATTTTTTATATGATCACCATTTATTGAAGACTTTGTAAAAGAATGAGATGAAGGTAATATATACAACGATGGATATTCAGGATGTTGAATTAAAGCTTGTCTAACTCTACATTTTCCCATAACAACATCTGTTAAATCAAAAATAATACACTTTTCTAATCCCATAACGACATCTAAATTATTAAGCCCAATATCGACATCAACCATAACAACTCTAAACCCTAAACGAGAAAGATTAACCCCCAAATTTGCACAAATTGTCGTTTTTCCAACTCCACCCTTACCACTTGTTATTACTATTTTTCTTGCCATCATTTCTCCTGATAATAAAATTTTATCTTTTTTTATTATCCGTTGTAAAGTATAAAATTGTAGAAAAAACACATATCATGCAATTTTATTAAATTTATTAAAAATAAAAAAAATGAGAAAAATCTCATTTTTTTTACAAAAAACATCAAAAATTTAGAAATTTTTAATAATTTTTTCTAATAAATCATTTTCTGACAATAATCTACCAGCACCTTTTATTGTTGCATTTTCACCTTCATCACAAATCTCTATAGGATATTTTAAATGTTTCTTAAGGTAATCTTCTAAGCCTGTCATATAAGTTAAACCACCAACAAATAAAATTTTGTTGTTCATAATATCATTAACAATTTCTGGTTGTAAAACATTAATTGTTGTTTCTATTGTTCTAATAAGTTCAGCAAAGAAAGGAAGAATTGCATATCTAATATCTCCTGAAGAAATTGAAACAGAAATTGGAAGTTTTGTATCAATCGATATTCCTGTAACTTCCATATTTAAGTGATCATTTTCATAAAGACTACCAACTTCATTCTTTAAAACTTCTGCTGTTGGTAACCCAACAAGAACTTTCTTTTGATTTGCAAGTAAGTTTGAAATTGCAACATCAATACTTTTTCCACCTAAACACAATGTTCCACCCTTAATAATTGAACACATATTTATGACACCAACTTCTACTTCACTTCCACCCATGTTAATAACCATATTAACTTTTGAACTTTCTATATTTCTACCTGCGCCAATACTTGAACAAATAACTGAAGGTACCAAAGCCACGTTTAATGCTCCAGCATCTTCACATAATTTCATTAATTTTTCTTTTTCTCTAATAGTTAACCCACTTGGTGCAAGAAATAATATATTATCAACATTATCTTTAAATCCTACTTTTTTAAGAAAAGATTTTAATAAAACAACTGCATATTGATAATTAGTAATCACACCATTAGAAATTGGTGTAAAAATTTCAACTCTATCATCTGTTTTTCCAATAATTCTTTTTGCTTCATTACCAACTGCAACAATTTTGTAACCATCAATATGAGGTTCTGCAGCAATTAAAGTAGATTCTTTTAAAACAACACCTTGATCTTTTAAATAAATTGTTGTAAAAGAGCCACCCATTTCAATAGCAAATTTATAATTTTTCATATTTTTCTCCAATATATTTTTTAAAATATAAAACATCACAAAAAGTTGTGATGTTTTAAATTTGTTATCAGTAGTTTTAAAAAGTATTAAACAAAAAACTTTTACTTAAATTATTTGTAAGTTCTTCTTGAAAACTTTTTTGTAATCTTCAGAAACTTTTAATCCTTCTAATATTTCGAATGATGGATCTCCTGTTACTATAGTTTTCATAATAATTGAATCACCTAAAATATCACAAACAATATCATTAATAACATTTTTTCTTGAAACATTAAGTGCAACAGCTAATCTAACAAGCACTCCCAACTTTCTTACTGCATCTAAATCTTCTTCAGAAACAATATCTTTATATTTTAACCAATCAGAAAGATTTAAATTGTCAAGATTTTGACATTCACAAGCAAATGCTCCAAGTAAAATTTCTTTTTGAGAAGCACCTACAATGTTTGAATTTAAAATTACATCAAAACCACATTTTTCATAGTTTTCATAATTTATTCTTCTTCCACAATCATACATATATGCAGCAATTCTAAGTGGTTTAGAATAAGCTCTTGGAAGTTTATGAACAACTTTAAGTTGCTTAAATAAAATCAATGCCATTGAGTAAACACTTGAGTTAATAGAGTTAGCATCATTTACAAATTCATAATAATTATCTAAACTATTTGAAAGTAAATCAGTAAATTTTTCTTGAGCAAGTCCACTTAAGTTTGTTTGAATAAGTCCATCCATAATAGTACAAGTTGCAATACTAACTTTTGTCATATTCAAAACTGTCATAAAAGCTTTAATAATTGCAAATCCACCTTGAATATTTGTTGGACCTTCTTCACTAATTCCTTTAATCTTTCTAACTTTTTCCAAATCTAAAGTATTTACAAAACTAACAACTTTATCAAATGTTTCTGCTGAAACAACATAATTATTATCAATATCAAGAGGATATCTTTCAATTTTTTTAGCAATTTTACCTAAATCAACAAAAGCTGACCCCATACCAACATAAAGACTATCTTCTTCAATTGTATCAAGAAATGGTATTTTCTTTATTTCTTTTTTAATTTTATCACACATTTTTGCCATAGATTCATTTAATTCAGTCAAATTTGTTGAACCATATGGAATTGAAATACTATCTAAAATTGTTCTACGATTATATCTTATAAAATAAGTTGTATGAGAATCAATATCTATAATAAAACCTTTTGAATTGTCAATAGAATTAACAACAGCAGCATAGACATTTTTAATAATTTCTTCTTCAGGTAAAGTTACAAAATTAATTCCTGTATTTGTATAGATTTCTTCAAAGAATCCTCTATAATTTCTTGAATTTAAAATTATATCAGAAGCCACAGCAATAATTTTTGTTACCTTAAAGTTTTCAATCATTTTTCTATACATTTTAAGCACGTTAACTATATTTGAAATAGTTTTTGGTTTAAGCAAACAATCATCTTTAATTTCTTTTAAGATATCAAATTTATCAGCAATTTCATTGACAACTCTAAATCTACCAGATCTAGTCTCAATAATTCTCATTTTAAGTTGTTTTTCATTAAATATAATAACTGCAATATTTTCCAAAGTATTAAATCTCCTTATTCTTTATCTAAATCAATTGCTTCAACTGGACAACATGCTTGGCATGAACCACATCTAATACATTTACCTTTATCAATAACTGCTTTTCCATCTTCGCCAAATGAAATAGCACCAACTGGGCAAATTGAAACGCAAGTACCACAACTGATACATTTCTCTTTATCTACCATTATAACCTCCGCTAGTAAATAAAAAATATAACATCGCATAATGTTAACATTTTAATCTGTGTATATTCTAACATAAAAAGTTTAATTTGTAAACTATTTTTTAAATACTTTTATAAATTCTATTACTGACAATATACATAAAAAAACACCGAATATAATTTTTAATACATTTGAAGGTATAACACTTATAATCAATGACCCTACACATGAAAAAATTATCCCGCTAATTATGATAAAATGTAATTTTTTTGTTACAATATATCCATTTTTGTAATGAATAAAAAGAGAAAAAAGAGCCATAACAAGAAAACTCATAAGATTTATACCTTGACTTAATTTTTGATTAAAATTAAAAAAAATTGTCAAAATTGGTATAAGAAGAGTTCCTCCTCCCATTCCAAGACCACCAAACACTCCTGAAAAAAATCCTGCAACCAAATACCAAACTATCATCATAAAATCAACCTCACCCCTCCAACAAACATTACTACTGCAAAAATAAATCTAAGAAATTTTGGTGGCATAATTTTCAACACAAAAGATCCAATTATTCCTCCAGCAACCACTCCTATTACAATAAAAAAAGGAAATTTTTCTATTTGACCTGTTATAGTGTAAACTAATGCACTAACAAATGATAAAGGAAAAATAACTGCTATTGCAGTTGCATGAGACTCTTTTTTATCTAGTTTTAAAACCTTTTCCAAAATTGGTACACAAATCATTCCTCCTCCACCACCCAGCATTCCGTTTATTATTCCAATCAATGCTCCAGACAAGATTAGGAAAAAATTACTCTTTGCATTCTTTTTATTTTTACGCGATTTCTTTTTATAATTAAATTTCATAATAATATTATTTATAAATATATAAAAATTATTTGGTTATTTATTAAAAATGTTATATACTAGATTAGTCAAAATTTAAATAAAGGTGAAAATATGAATAAACTTAAATCATTAAAAAACAAATTAATTATTTTTGTGTTAGCACTTCTTGTTCCATTTACAATGGCTGGAGCAATTACATCTTTTAATAAAGCTGCTAATGCTGATGATGGTGAAGACGCTTCTTATGTTTCAAGTCATATGCAAGAAATTACAGTTTCAAACAAAAACTTTAATTCTTCTTCATCAACATATTCATTATCAACTTCTTTAACAGGTTGGTCTGGACAAATTAAGGACGGAAAAACAACAGCAGGTATTATAAATGTTGGTACAAGTTTTTCAAACTATATGTCAACTTACCGTTTATCTTTAAACCCAAGAGCTAGCGCATCAGATTCTAAAATATTGATGATTAATTCAAACACAACTTATTCTTCAGACTATGACGAAAATAGACAAGGTTATGTTTCTTCATCATTATCATTAGACTCAAATTCTTATTATTCATTCCAAGTATCATTTAAATCAGATGTTAATTATAAATCTACAAACATCTATAAAGAAATTGGTCAAACAACTTATGATATTACCAATATAAAATTAGAAGAAGAAAAATCTGATACTAACAATGAAAACGAAAATGAAGTTGAAGTTGATGACAGTGAATCTAAAAATTATGCAAAAGTAACTTATCAAAGTAAAACATATTATATTTTGAAAACAGATTTAACTGCTGATACTGTTGAAGATGGTGCAGAACAAACTTACACTGCAACTACTGGTGTAAAATACTATGCCCTCTCAACTGAATATGTTCCTGTTGATAATAATGCATATGGAAAAGGTTCTATTTATCTTTCAGGTTTAACTTCTGAAAATGAAGAAAATGCAAACAATTATAAATTTGAAATGATTTCATCTTCTGACTGGACAACATTATATTTCTTTGTTGCAACAGGAAATGAAAGCGAAACAGTTTCTCTTGATTTATGGTTAGGTGGAGAAAATAACTTATCAAGTACTGGTGTAGTTTTCTATGATGATGTTCAAGTTTATAAATACAGTGAAAACATGTTCTGGCAAAATTATGTAAACTATTATAGTGACCTTTCTTATAACAAATATATCTATGATAAATCAGGTAACATAATAGAAACCCAAACAAATGATTGTACAAAATTAATTGATGGACGTACTGATATCGTTGATATCACCCCAGAAAATGCAAACTTCGATTTTGAAATAAACTCAAACCCTAACAAACTTAATGGTTGGACATTTATTTCAAATTCTGGTAATGCTCAAATTTTAGATACTATTGTACCTGAATCTTTCAATGAAGTTGGATATAAATTTGTAGGTAACAACCTTTCTGTTGATTATGATAAAGATACAAAAACTATCAAAAAGAACTTAAAATCATTAGTATTATATACAGATTCAAAAGCAAGTGCTGTTGGCGTTCAAGCTAACAAAAGTATTGATATAAAAGCTCATGGATATTACAAAATTAAAGTTCATACAAAAGTATCTTCTTTAAAACAAGGTAAAGCATATATAACTTTAAAAGAAAATAATAGTATATATTCAAAAGACTTTGGTCTTAATGAAAATAACTACCCATTAGCTTCTAAAACAAGTACAGGAATTAATAATAATTCAAGTAATATATTTAACAATAATTTCAATATTGTTGAATTCTATGTTAAAGGTGGAAACCTTTATGACACTCAAATCGATTTACAATTATGGTTAGGAACAGAAAGTGAAAAAGCAATCGGCTGTGTTGTATTTGATGATATTACAGTTGAACAAATTTCATATACTGAATATTCAAAAAATTCAGAAAATGGAAATGTTTTAACATTAGGCAAAACATATGATGAACCTTCTATTAAGAATGGTTACTTTAATGAAACAACAGAATCTGACAATAATTTCACCTATCCCCTTGCTCCTGCTGATTGGACAATAGAAAATAAAGGTGTTAATGCAACAAGTGGTATTATTAACACATACAACAATTACTATGCTGAATATCAAACTAAATTTAATGACGGCGTAGAAGGTTATGATTGGGCTAGATTTGCTAATCCTGCAAATGTAGCAGATCAAATTTACTCAAATAACTTATTCATGTTCTATAACAGTACAAAAACTAATCAAACATTAAAATCACCTGTTATTCAATTAAATGCAAATTCATATTATAAAATTTCATTTGATTATAAAGTATTAAACACTGTTATTGATTCAGATGCATATATAAAAGTTGAAATGTATGACGAATTTGATAATTTACTTTTCAGTGCTAATAAAATTAGCTCTGATGGAAAATGGTCAACATATGAAATGTTTATAAACACATTTGAAGGAACTGCAGATAGTTATTTAAAAATTTCATTTGGTACAACTAATAATAATGATCAAGTTCAAGGTATTGCTTACTTAGATAACTTTGAACTTACAACAATTGATCAATCTATTTTTGATTCAAAAAATCAAGAAAGAGAAGATATTATTAAATCTATCTTTGATATGGAAGAAACTTTAAGTGGAAACCTTTCAACAGAAGAACACGAAAATATTCAAAAATCTATTGATGAACTTAATGAACAATTAAATTTAACAAGTGTTGTTAATATGTCAAACTTCTATTTGAATTTATCTACTAACGTTTATGGAAACCCATTAATTGGAGCTTCTAACACAGCTTATACTTCAAGTTCAAATAGTTCAAATCCTTATGATGCCCCAATAGGTGGAATTGTTAAAGGTAAAGAATTAGATATTGAATCTAACGCCCTTATGATTCAAACACCTTCAGTTGGTTCATATTCACTTACTTCAAATTATTATATTGAATTTAAAGCAAGCACTTATTATGCTTTAACATTCAAATTGAAAACTTCTTTTGTATATCAAAATGAAAATAAAGATATAACAAAACATAGCAAATATGATGAAGATAAAAAATATAACTATGGTGTAACATTTGGTTTAAATAAATTTGAATATGCAACAAATCTTATGTATACAGCAACAGAAGATGAAGATGAATATAAAACTTATACTTTATACTTCTTTACAGAAGAAACTGTTTTAAGTCAACTTTATTTTGCATTCGTTTCTGATGATGAAATAACAGCTGGTGAAGCTATCGTTTACGATTTACACTTATATAACAGCGAAACTAATAGTGATATTATTAGTGCTGATATATATAATGAAGCAAAAGACGCTCAAGAAGATAAAGACTATGATATTAATTCTTCTACAAAATATGTAGCAAGTTTATCTGAAGACGAAAATGAAAAGCCTGAAGAAGAAACTGAAAAAACTGAAGAAGAAGATAGTAAAAAATCATCTACAAACTTCAACTGGTTAATTATACCTACCCTTATAACAGCTCTTGCAATTATTATTGCTGTTGTTGGTACAGTATTAAAGAAAATCAAAATTAAGAAAATCGAGATTAAGAAAAAAGAAAGTTACGATAGAAAGAGTACTGTTCATCGTAATGCAATAAGAATTAAAGCTGAAAAACAAAGAAATGCTGAAGTTAAAGCTGTTGAACAAGATATCGAAGTTTATAAAACTCAATTAGCTGAACTTGAAGCTGAACACAAATTGAAAGTAGTTGAAGATAGAAAAGTTAACGGTTCAAAAGTAACTAAGGAAATTGAAAAAGAATTCAAATCTTACTCAGCTAAACATTCTAAGATTCAAGAAAGAATTGATATATTAAATGAAAAAATTGATAATATCAAATCACCTGAATATTTATTATCTCTTGAAAGAAAAATTTATCTTGATCAAGAAAGAGAACAAAAAGCAATGAAAGCTGAATCTAAAAAAGAAGATAAAGAAAATAAAAAATCAAACAAAAAATAATCCTTAGGTCTTGAGATTAATAATAAAAAATCCTTAACAAAAGTTAAGGATTTTTTTATTTTATATTATTAAATAAATTTATATTTTTAAATAAAAAAAACTTTGCATAGCAAAGTTTTTAAAAATCGTCATAATCGTCTTAGAAATCTTCTGGAAGATAAATATGAACTTTTT
>JAFTYD010000001.1 GCA_017464845.1 Clostridia bacterium | reverse complement strand
TTATTTTTTCTTGTCTCATGGGCATGAAAAAAGCAGTAAACCCTCGGATTTACTGCTTTTTATCACTAAATATCCCCATTATCTTTGGTGTTATTTCTATTTTTTAATTGTTTTTCTTCTCTTTCAAGCTCAGATTTAGAGTTATATCTGGTTGAAGATTGAGTAAGACTGTTCAATTTCTTCTTTCTATTAGTACTAATAATTATTAATATAATAATAACTATTAATATAATCGCAACAACAACAATTGAGATAATATAGAGAAGTTTTATACCACTATCGCTCTTGTAAATATTTGCATCTTTTCCAAGAACATGGAACAATCCACCATAAGAAAGCACATCTTCTTCATAGTTTTGATATACAAATATATCATAAACATTGTATATATCAAAGTTAAATGTTCCATTAAATTCACTTTCTTCTGTACCAATTGGATCCCAGAAAGCATCATTTAAAGTAATATTAGATGTCAATACATAGTAACAGTTTCTATATTCAACATCATTTGTATTCTTAAATCCACCATTTGAAAGCTTAGAAAGCAATGCAAGTTCTTCAGCAGATGAAATTTTATAAGGATTATTCTTTGTTCCTTGACCTTTGAATAAATCGTTTGGAGCAAGTTCTTGCCAATAAACTCTTTCGAATTCAAAGTCAAATTTAATTTCTCCTGTAATTTCATACTTTTCAAAAGCATTAACAGTGATTGTTAAGGTATCAATCAAGAAATAGAGACCTTCAAGCGCAACAGCATCTGTACCGAATAATGTCATAGCATTTTCGTTATTAGTCATTTTTACGCTAGTTAAGTCGTATCTGTCATTTGTATCAACAGTCAAACTTAATTCACTACCAAATTCCATTTCAAATGAACCAACAGTTTCTTTACCTCTTAAAATCTTTCCAGCATTTTTCCCCAAGTTTTCATCAACAGCATTCTCAACTACTTCATTAATATTCATATTGATAACTATTGACAAGATTTCGCCTGAGATTTCAGGAGTAATTTCTACCATTGTATCCATAAATGTACTATCTATATCAAGTCTATATCTCTTTAAATTACCTACTTTGCTTTGTTCAATAATTCTATCATCATTCCATTCAATCAAATAACCATATTTTAAAGACATACTTATGATTATGTAATCACCAACCTTTAATCCAATTTCAGAACCTTGAACTAGATTTTCATTTGGAACAGATGAGAAACTATTTGGTGAGTAAACATCAATATTTTCTATCTTTCCATAACGATCATCATATTCACCTAATTTTAAGGTAACATCTGCACCTTCAAGGTAAACATAAATATTTATAGTTTCTTCTTTTGGAGTAATAGTAAATTGATTATCATAGAAGAATTCATTTGTATTGAAGTAGCAAACAAATTGTAATTGATATCCTTTTTCAATTTCTAATAAGAAATCAAAATCTTTGGTGTAATCAACATAACCATCATTTACTTCAGCACCATTTTGAATAAGTTTATAAGTTGCATTGCCATGGTATATTTCAACATTGACAAACACTTTATAAACAAATGTTATAGCAAGGTCACTAACTGAATAAGTATCATCAGCTTTGAATACATAATAAGAATTTGTATTTCTAATTTCTGCAAGTTCCTTTCCATTTGACATCATGATATTTATGAGCATGTAATCAAATTTATAACCATCAATTTCTGGAGCAGAAAGAGTAATTCTTGTTTCATAAGCAAGTTCAAAATACATAGGTCTTGAAGATGTCCAGTGAGAATTATCTCCATTCAAATTATTGCTAGAAACAACTGAGTAAATATTCAAAGAGTTATCCAATCTTTCTGGTAACATTGTAATATTTATTCCAGTCTTTTTATAAGACCAATAAATGTAAAGTCTTATTGTTATATGACCAGATTCATCAATTGTAGCATTTGGAGTTACGCTATATTCTGAACCATTCCATTTGTAACCAGTTTCTTTCCAGTAAGCACCTTCAATAACTCTTCCTTCAGAATCAATATAATTATTTCCACCTGCAAGTTGCATTGTGTAATAACCATTAAATCTGTAATTTTCTTTAGTTACAAACATATCAAGATAATCTTTTTCATCTGTAAATTTAATGTCGTAAGCATTTTGTAATATTGTTATATTTGACTTATTGTCTTTTGATAAATTAATATCTTCACCAAACACAACATTTTCAACAACAACAAGTACATCAGCATTATCTTTAAATTCAACAGTATATCTTTCTGCGAAAAGTTTAATTCTGAGTTCAGTATCTTGATTATAACCTGAAACTCTAAATTTAATAACTCCAGTAAAGTTAGTTAAAATTGTAAGTCTTGTATCATATTCTGTGTAAGAAATATTGTCAACAGTAATACCTTCATAAACAAAATTGTTTTCCAAAGTTTCTTTATCAAAAATTTTGTAACCAGCAAATACTGATGCTGTAATTTCAAAATAAGATTCTGTTAACGCATTAACAACTACACTTTCAACTGAAGATGAAGTAATATATGCCATACCATCTTGAGCATCTGTAATAGTAACATTTCCACCTTTTACATCTCTACCATTATCGTTTGTGTAAATAATGCTAATTGCATTCTCTTGTGCAACGAAAACAACATCAACATTATTTCCATCTTCGAGATTTAAAATTTGGAAAATATAGAAGTTAAGTCCATTTTCATCTACACCTGAATTAATCAAGTTTGTAGTATTTGCAGTAATAAGATCTTCAAACAAATATCCTTTAACCTTTTCAGAAATTTTTAAGTACATTTTATGTCCATAAATACTTGAAATAGATAAGAATTTCTTTGTATCGTCTTCCATTACTGAACTTGAGTTTTCACTAGCAAATGATGTATTTCCTTCAACATATTCATTTGAATTTGCATCAATTAAAGTTACATTTGCAACGAAATCTCTATAATTATTTTTGCCTTTAATTTGGAGAACAGTATTAACTGTAACTTCAATTCTCTTTGCAGAAATAATTACAAAATATTGATTTTTGATATTTAAATCACCTTTAATTGTGATCTTGTTAGAATCAACTGTTGTTTCAATATTATTTGTATCAATAACATATTTTCCTAATGAATTATCAAAGTAAGCAACTTGACCTTTATATTCGTAATTTTCTCCTGTTTGAATTGTTACAGAAGTACTTTCTCTATTGAATACAATTGCTGAAGTAATAAGTTGTCCTTCTTCATTTCTGATAGAAGCTACATGAATTTCGTTATATTCTGTACCAACAACTTCACCAGCCATATTTAATGTTTTGTATTCTTCTAATATAGAGATTGCAATATTATAAGATTTTACTCTAAATAATGCATAAATTGTTGCATTATTTGTCACTTGATAATCATAAGTTTCTTCAGTACTAATAAGTTCTTTATCAGTACCTTCTTCATCATGATAATATCCAATAAATTCATAGCCATCTGAAACACTAACTGTAAGTTTTACAAGTTCATTAAATTCAACTTCAGCATCAAAGTAATACAAGTTCAAATTGCTTACGCAAAGTGAATCATAATACTTAACAGTCTTATCAGAATTGTATGTTACTGCTTCTGTTTTAATAGTGTATGTACGTAATTTATGTCCTATTGTAATAGTTGTATCTTCATTGAAATTTGAGAGTTGTAATGTCATTACAATAAGTTCTTCTGCATTGAATGATGTACCAGCAGAAATGGTAATTTTTTCTCCATTTACTAATGTTTCATCAGATGCATATCCCTTAACATAAGTTATTTGAACAAGAACAATATTTCCTGTGTTTGCAGTAATAACTGAATTAGATTTTGAACCACCTGAAACAACACTCCAGTTTTTAACTTTTGATTCATCTGTAAATCTCATCAAGATTGAATTACTCTTTGCACTAACTGAACCGTTAATAATACAATCAGCTGTAATATTCTTAACATCAAAAACAAGGTTTCCAGAAATAATCATTGAGTTTGCAATGTCGCAATATCCTGTACTTACAGGGAAGTTTGTTGCTTGGAAATAATATCCTTTATCTGCAATCAAAGTAACTTTTGCAACACCTTCAGTTGGAACTAAGAAAGTAAGATAACCAGTTTCGTAAGTCACTTCCATTTCTTCATCTTCAACTAAAACTTGTGCTGTTGCATTTGTTATATTGATAGTAACCATATTCATAACAGATGTTGTAGCAACAATAATTTTTCCTTCGTTTACATCAGTATCAATTTTTAACTTAAATTCTGTGTAAGTATTTGTATCATTTTTATTAAATATTGTAAGTCCAATATCTTCTGGAGTTTGCCATTTTGAATCTTCATCTAACAAATATCCATCAATCATTGTAACTTTAAATGTCTTTTCATCGCCATAATAAGCATTGAAATAATAGTTTCCATTTTCATCAATATTTAATATTGTTGAAGAAGTTATTTCAGCATTTTTCGCTGTAATATAGAAAGTAAATAATGTCTTTTCCCATTGTGCAACAAGAGTTATATTTCTTGTTTGAAGGAATTGATCATCAATATTAATCTCAACAGTATTATACATAAATTTAGTTAATGTATAACCTTTTCTATAAGGTAAACTTGTTGCAATAAGATTATTTCTATATGCTTCTTGTAAAGCCTCTCTTATTGTTTGATTATATTTAATGCTAATATCAGCATTTTCAACTTCACCAAATTTACCACCATTACCTTGAACTTTAACTGAATATGTTTCTGCTTCCCACATTGCATAAAGTTCTAATGATAAATCTTCATACAAGTAACCATCTTTTCTAAGGAAAAGATCTTCAATTAAAGATTCAGCTGTAACGATTTCAGTTTCAATACCATCTATTGACCAACCAACAAGTTTATGTCCTGTTGCAGAAATTACTGGCATAAATGTTTGAATTGTTTGATCTTTGATATTATCAAAAGTTACTGTTCTTTGATATGTATTATTGTGTCCACTATATAATGTATAGCCAGTTCCACTACCTCTAATTTGAGGTTCTGAATTTTCAAGTTTTCTAAGAATCAAGTTAACTTTTAATGCCATATCTTTGAACATTGCTGTAATCTTAATATCTTCAGTTACTCTATTTTTATGAGTATATTTTTTGCCACCTTCAATACTTTCTAAAGAGTTGTTTGAGATTCTTAAATCATCAACTAACAATGCTGAGAAAGTATAATAAGTTGAAGTAAGTTCTAACACAAATGTTGAATAATATTCAATTTCTCCAACAAGTATATTATCTTGATCTTTAATCAATTCTACTTCAGTAAGATTTCCATTGTCATTTCTATATAACTTAGGTTCGCCTCTCTTGTTATCAACAATACCTTTTGTATCAGTAACAGAAATTTTTACATTGAATGTTTTTATTTTCCAAATAGCAACAACTTCAAAACCAGTAAATTCTTTTAACGCATCTGCATTTTCAATTTGTTTTAAAATATTAGATAAAGTTGTTATACCATTTGCATCGTTTGTTAAAACATATTTTGTTCCATTGTATTCATATGCCCAGTTTATGAAATCATAACCTGTTGAAGTAACATTTCCTGGGAATATTGTAGCTGAATTAACAGTTACATTTGAAGTAATATTTGATGTACTAACAAATGGATATTTCAAAGTTAAAATTTGTGTAACTTTTCCATCTGCTTTGTTTCCATCAACAAATTCTCCATCATTATAATTGAATGTTAAATTGAATTCAAAGTTTTCAATAATACCAAAATTATAACTTCCTTCAATGATGTAATTTTCTTTATCATCACCCAAGATATCAAATTTTATTGTTTTTCCAGAACCAACTTCTTTGTCTTCATAATATGCTTTATCAATGAATATATCATCATTAGTAATAATACTATTAAATCCGATAAGTTTTTGTCCACTAGCATTTTCAATATTAATACTATTGTTACCATCATAAACCTTGTAGAAAATATCACCTAAGGTTATATTTGAAATTGCAACAATATTTATACTTCTTTCGATAATTTCAATTTCAATATCGTTTTCAGCAATTTGAACATTATAATCTTTAAATGTTAATGGATTTTCTCCATCGTTACTAATTGCATATTTACCAACCTTCAAGTTTCCACTTGTTGAATAATCTAACTCTGCGTCAGCAGCAACAGTAAGAGAACCTGTTACATATTGTTGTAAATATGTATTTGTAATTGGATTTCCATTTATATCAACAGCAGTATAAGTTATATTAACTATATTACCGTAAATATAAGATGTATTATATGAATTTGGTGTAATTATAACGGTACTCTTTAAAATCTTACCTTTATAACTACCAAGTATATAGTTATCTACACTACTTCCAGAAGTTGAATTTATAACAAGATTATATTCTTCATTTTCTTCGTTTGCATGAGAAGCATTTTCTCCATTTTTGTCAACAAATCTAAATCCAATTTCTAAATCATCATTTTCAATAAATCTGTTATCTTCTTCTGCGTTTTGAGATAATGTAAACAATTGCTCTGAATTTAATGTTAATATTGCAGAACCATCGTAAACTTTAGAAATATTTTCAAGAGTAAGTTCTCTCTTATTAATTATTAAATTATAATTTGAAGTTTCACCATAAGGTCCGAGTTTATAGTTTGTATAAATTCCTGTTGAAATTGCGTTCATTGAAATTGAATAAGTACCTGCATCTTTTGCAGTTGAACTTAAAACAAATTGAAGATTAAAGTTTTCAATTTCATCTAAAACTTTATATTCACCATCTTCGAACACAGTTGGTAATACTCTAATTTTTGTTTCGCTACCTGAATTTGTAATTACAAAGTAATAGTCTTCTTCTTCCTTAATAAATGAAGTAATTTCAAACTCATTTCCATTGTAAGTATAAGTTAATTTAGGTATATCATTTGTATCAAGTAAAATGTAAAGAATTGTATTGTTAGGTAAAATTTGGAAAGCACCATCATTGTCAATTACAACAAAGTTGTAGTTAAGATTTTCTGCTCTACCATCAGTACCTGTAACACTATTATATCCTACAGCAGTTAAGATTTTGTAGTTTGCCATTTCTTCACCAGGTTCTCTTGTGAAAGTTAAATAAACTGTTTCTCCAAGAGTTGTTTGATGAGCAATGTCAACAAGTCCATCATCTCTAACACCTAAAATTTTTGTATATTGACCAGCATATAAAGTCAATCTTTGTTCAAGTTTGTTTACAGTAAGAGTTCCAAATCTTGTGTTAGTTATTTCATAATCTGTAAAGACTATATTGGTCTTATCATAAGAATATGTACCAGCAATTAAGTATCCATTTTCTGAATAGAATGAATCATCTATAACATTACCTGAACTTGTATATCTTATACTTCCTGTAACAAAGTTTGTTGTGTATTCTACAGTATCATCAACAGAATCAAGTAATTTATATTGAATTATAGTATTTCTTGTTATTGTACCATAATCAACAGATTGAGCTTCAATTTTTAATATTGCATTTAATTTATTAATCTTACCATTTAAGGTTGTTACTGCAACATAATAATTATCTTTATCAAGACCTGTTATCATAAGACTAACACTCTTGTTATCCCCAGCTCTAGGTGTATCAAAATTTGCAGTTATAATAACATCATCTCCAGTAAATACACTTGTTGTTGTTAATGTATAAGCATTAACACCTGTATAATTTACCACAATCTTGTTATCAGCAAAATTTGTAAGAGTATTTAATGCTATTTCATATTTGTCTACATGGAAAATATAATCTTCCAAGAAGTCCATACCGTTGTAACCAATGTTAGCAATTAATGGAATAGTAAGTTCATGATTTCCAGCATTTTTACTATTGAAAATTTCAACACCATCGTTTGTATCTAGTGCACTTCCTGGAACCAAACTAACTGGATTTATATTGTTATTTTCATCATCTTTAATGAAGAATGAAACATCGTATGAAACAAGTGTTCTGCCATCACTTAAAACTAAAAGTTTATAGCTTCCACTAACAAGTTTTAATATAAGTTTATAATGTTTTGAATTGTATGTATATTTGAAATCTGTATTAAAATCAAAGTTTTCAATTCTAACAAAAACTGTTTTATCGTTGGTTAAAATTGAGAAACCATCTATACCATTTACTGTAACATCATAATTTCTTGTATGGTCGAAACTTACAAGTTGTAAATCATAACTACCAATTTCATAAACATTTCCTGGATTTAAAACATTTAAAATAATTGATACTGTTTCACCTGTATAAGCAACAGCCTCTTCATGAGTAATTGTTGTAGGCATTGTCTCACCATAATAAATGCTATATCTATTATTTAATGTGAGATTTAATCTATACTTATTAATTTCTAATTTTGTATTACTTGTAATGTCAACATTAAAGTCTGTAAACCAATAACCCTCTGCTAAAGTAATATCATATTTACCTACTTGTAAAAGAGAATTTTCTCCAAAGTAATCATCTGCTGTTGCAACAATTGCAACTTCAGCGTTGTAATAGCCATCAATTAAAGTAATAACTGCATCTGTTTCTGAATTTTTAATTTCAAAAACAATATTATCTTTTATATTATTAGCATTAATTAAACCATAACTTATATTGCTTTCAAGAACTCTAAAAGTTATATAAGTATCAATTTTATTAATCACACCAACACCACTGACTCTTTCTGATTCAAGAACATAGTTAGTTGTATTTCCATCAAGTCTTAAGCTTACATCAAGGTTACTACCTGCGTGAACACTTGAGAAAGTTCCAATCAAACTTACAGTAGATTTATCTGCTTCGTAAATATCAGTACTTTCAAGAGCTGCGCTATCAGTTCCATCATAGTCTTTTACAAAAGAAATACTTGCTGTTGTAATTGTTTTCTTATTAATAGTAAAATTGTAAATTGTATTATTGCTAAATTTCATTCCACTAAATTCTGAGCAAAGAACGTTTGCAAGAGTAATCTTGTAAACTCCAGCATTTTTAGCATTTTGAAGTCCGTCAAAAGTTAATATTCTTGAAGTGAAATTTATTCTACCAGATTCAATTGCTGTATCAACTGCATTTGCTGAATTATCAAAGAATGACATTTTAAGTCTTATTGTATCTGCAGCACTTCTTATCATAACATAATGATTTACAGTTCCTGCAGTGTCTACAGAATCAATAGTAATTGAATATGTTCTATTTGCATCATAAGTAAATTCTCTTAAGTTTTCTAAATCTAAAACAATGTCAACATCTGTAGTTTTTGCAATAATTTTGAATGCATCTTCAAAATTTGTTGTGTCATCTAAAACTTCACCTTCAGAATTTAAGAAGATAAAGTTTTGATTTGAACATTCTTTATAATTAACATCATAAGTTCCTATTGCTTCTCCACTCTCTCTTGTGAAGTAAACAGTAACTTTTTCTGCAAAGAATGTATAATCATATTTAATAACAGGGTCTGCTGTATTAAATTCTTTTGAAATATCTGGAGCACTTAATGTAACTCTATATTTTTCAATTACGTATTGTTTGTCAAGTGTTAAACCACTATCTAACGTATACATCTTATTATCATAATGCAAGGTTACAATATAAGTTCCTGCATTTTTCATTTCTGTAACAGATACACCATCACTTGCAATTGTAAAGTACAAACTTCCTGTTGTTACATTTAACAACTTTCTTGTTGTTGCTTTCTTGCTGTCATCATTATAAGGATAAGGTGATGTAACAATTGCAACGAATGTTGAAGTTGAATAATCAGTTCCGTTGTAACTTCCGTTAATTTCGTCCCAGTTTATTTCAACTATTTTCATTTGATGAAGTGTAAGTTTAAAACTTGCACTTTCTGTTGTTTTTGTTTGTCCGTAAGCACTTGCTGTTATACGAACTTTATAGTAACCATTACTATCTGTACTACCTGGAAGAGAAAGTATACCTTCTTCTGTTTCAACAACTTCAAACTCTGTGTTATCACTTGAATATAACCATTCAAATGTATAAGTGATTGCAAGACTATTATTATTTAATATTTCATAAACATCTTCAAATAAAATTTGATAATTACTTTCTATTGTACTATCATCAATTTCTGTTTGCAATTGTGAAATTGAAACATCAGACAATATCCAAACAGCATCAATATACAAACTAGCAATTCCTGATGTGTATGTTGGATTAAATGCTGTTGTATAATCTCTTTGTGTTCCTTTTAAATAATAAGTTGAGAAACTAAAGCCTTGTCTTTCTGGAGTAAGATTTAAACTTTCAGCAGTGCTAACACCATTTTGTAAAATAGTTTGTGTTTCTCCACCACTTATCATAGTTTCATTTTCAACTAGACCAAAATTATAAACTGCAAGAAGTAAATCTGTAAAGATTGAATAATATGTTTTTTCTTCTCCACCTTTTGCAGAAAGGTCAGAGATTTTATAATTCAATACAGGTTGATATGTTTCCATTTCAACAAGAGTATTGATATTTTCTTCGTCTGAAGCACCCCATTTATAGAAGAATGTATAGTCTCCTATTTTGTTTTGTTCTATTGCAAATTCAATTTCTTTAACTGTCTTATTGAAGTGTACTTTACATCTTGATGTGCCATAACCTTCAATTTGGAAACATGCTGTTCCATCTGCATAATAAGTTGAATCTCCAATAATTGTTGTACTTGCTGTTGGTATTCCTACATTTGTGAATGTTACATTAGTACCAGAAACATTTACAACAACACTCTTAACATAAATTTGAATTTCACTAACTTGTGAGAATGACAAATCATCACTTCCACTAATTTTTGTCAAAAGCATTGCATCCATTGAATAATGGTCAATATCTTTTGTATTTAAAATTGTATATATTGAACGCTTTTTATTTGTAGCATTTGAAGTATCATTATTAAATGTAATTGTAAAGTAAGAAGTAACTGTTTGATAATTATCACCAAGATCTGTTGAGTTATCTTTTACAACAGCAAGGTCATATATCTTGAATAAGTTAATTAATGTTCCAGATTCTTCATCATAAGTTCCGTCCCAACTATAATTAGTATCAACTTCACTGCTTCCAGCATCTGAAGTTTGCATTCTCATAATGAGATAAATTCTACTAGTTTCATTCCATAAATATGCTGTTTTTCTTGCACCATTTACTGAAATTTCGTTTTCTGTAAATTTTGAATACCAATTAATTATATGTGATTGTTCATTGAAATAAGCTTGATTATTTCCTGTAATAGAAAGTTCTATAACAGAAGGAAGAATTGTTCCATAACCAACAATTAAATAGTATTCCCCATTTGAACTTACTAAATTGTAGTTTGCACAATAATTTGTAATATCATTAGAAGTAATACTCTTTGAATTGATATAAACTCTAACTTCATAAGTTGAATTTACACTTGGTCCCATTGGAGTATTTGAAACATTTGAAATTAACATAATTCTATTAACTTCAAGTTGATCGTTTACATTTCCAACAGTACTTGAGAACATCATTTTATCAAAGTAATATGCATAATCTGATTTTAATATTTCTGTTTCTTTTATTTTATTAAATTCAAAATTACTAAATTCAACACTATAAAAAGCATTTTTCACTAATTGTTCATTTTCTGCAACTTTATCACCAACATTATAAGAATTATAATATTGTCTAAAGTTCATATTTTTTGCCAAATCATAATTTGCTTTTGTGCTTGCATTTTCATCATTTGAATTCATCAAAAGCATATAATGTTTCACAAGTAAATAATTGTAATAAACCTTATAATCATATTGAGAAACATATTCACCACTTGTTTGATAATAATTTGTAAAGTCTGCAATTGTATTCCAAGATTTTGCAGAATTTTTTATACTTTCATTACCAACAAGGCTGATATAATATTTCAACACTTCAACTGAAACTGATCCAAGACTTAAATTTCCTTGGTCGTCCATAATTGCATCTTTTTCAATATATGAAAGATTTGCTTTTTCAATTATGTAGTTAATTACATAACTAAGTTCTGCAACATTTCCTAAGTTAAAGAAAGCTGCATTATCAACAACTGTTATATACAATGTTGCAAGATAACTTCCAACATTTGTTGCTGAAATGTAATAATTTGCATCAATATCTTGAACAAATTGATAATTTAATTTATTACCATCATCAAATTCATATTGTACAAGAGAATCGCTATCTCCTGTATTTATTTTAAAGTTTGGAATAATTGATGACTCATCAAGTTCAAAACCGACCATATTCAAATTATCTTCACCAAGATTATTGATATACAATCTTTGTTCTTCACCTGTATATTCCCCTTTAATTACATTTTCTGTAATTGAAAAACTATAATAATCTTTATAATCCCAACGTGCAACAATTGAAATAAAATCTTTGTTTATTATATATGTGCTTTTACCATTAGGTAATGTAGTTGATACTACAATGTTAGATACACCTTCATGGATTGCAATACTAAATATATCATTAGCTGATATTGTTTTTGTTAAAACAGCTTCTTCATTAAGTTGAGCAAGAGAACCAAAACTTAAACCAAATTTTGCTTCAACACTTGTACTGAATAAATACCAGCCACTGAATTCATATCCACCTTCAAGTCTTGTTGGTTGGTCATTATAATCAAATCCAGTTACATTTCCAAAAATATTTTTGCTATATTCAATTTCATATTCTTTTGAAATAGAATCATCTGCAAATGTACCTTTGTTTGCATCAACTGTAATAATATAATTATTTTCTATCCACAAAGCTTGAATTGTAATATTTCTATCAAACTTATAAATATCATTTCTTGTTAAGTATCGTTCCTCACCTTCTTTAAGTTCTAACACTTCCCAAATAGGAACTAAGTTTGTTGCGTCAACATTTTTATATTGACAATCTCTTTCATGCTCTGTTCCTTCACAGAAACAAAGTCTTCTTGAATAACCTGTACTAGTAAGGTCGGTATCCCAGTCTTGTAAAATAGGATTTCCGATATTAACTGATTGACCATAAGTTACTGTTAAATTTGTAGCAACTCTATTACTAAAACTTTCTGTAACAGGATCATAACTTAAATATATTCTATAAGTTTTTGCTTGCCATTGTCTTTCTAACTTAATTTCAGTAACAGGTACTGAACTTGTATAAATACTTGAAATTTCAAAAGTATCTTCAGTAAGTAAAACCAATGTCTTATTTTTATCAGTTGTATATCCCCAATAATTTGTGTTGTAACCTTTACGGTTATTCATAACATTATTTGCTAAATCAATTGTTCCAGCATGAGTTGATTGAGTTTCACCTAACTTAAAGTAAGAATAACCAATCTCTTTTTTAGTACTACCAACCAAAGTTGTATAGTTACCAAAATCCCTTAAGTCAATTCTTTGACCATAATAATAGTCAACTTCATAAGTGTCTTTATGTAAATTTTCGTCATAATCGAAATTACCTTCTGCTTTAATTCCCCAAGCCACTTTAATAGTAACTTTTGCTTGTGTAAGAATTGGTGATATGATACCAATATTATTTGCTTGAGTTATCGCATCAATTAAGAATGAGTTAAAAACTTTATTACAAATTTCACTATTAAAATTCTTTAATGAAATTGTTGAAAAATCAAAATCATTTTTACCTGAATTTGAATTTGTAAATAAAACATTAAAATCGCCTTTAGCTTGAGGAGAAGATAAGCTATCATAAATTAATTCTTTATTACTTTGTAAACCTTGTTTACTACTATAAATCAAGACTCTAATCTTTTTTGAACCATTAACTTCATCTTCATAAATATAGAAATCGTAATTGTATTTTCCTTTTGATAAGTTAATACTTGAATTAGATTTAATTTGTAAATTGTTAAAAGTTAAATGCCAACCATTGAATTTATAACCAGTTTGTGTACTTTCAAGATTTACACTTCCATTTAAACTTAAATTTTTTACCGTTTCATCATGTTTATAATAAGTATAATATAAATTTTTATCATTTGAATATTTAAAGTAACCATTATCTGTATTTGTTATTTGAACAAATTCTCCACTACCATTATAGTTTGCTATATCTGTTTGATTTGATAATGTGAAATTCAAATCTTTTCTAGCAACTACAAATAAGAATTGATTTCCCCAGAATCTATAAATATTTTCTAGTTTAAATTGTATATTGTTAGTTTGAGCATAGTATCTATGCATTTTAAATGAATACCAACCAATAAAGTTATAACCTCTAAGTAAACCTTCAGAGAAAGATTCTATATAACTTGTAGCTCCATAAGTTGGATCATAGAAAAGTCTTACTAAATCTTGGAACCTAAATGTAACATTTACATTTCCAAGTGTTCCAGTAGATATTTCTGCACCATCAACCGCTGTATCAACTTTTCCATAATTATTATATTTTACATTAACGTATTTACTTTGAGTTTCATTAGAACCATCAACAGAGTCATAATCAAATTCTACATTAGGATTATTTTCTAATTTATTAAGTTCAACATCTTCAATAACTTTTGCATGAATCTTATATAATCTATAATCGAAATTTATTTTCAATTTATAAACATCACCAGGAGTAAGTTCTTCATCACTTCTTAAATCAACAATAACTCTTAATGAAAGAAGTTCTCCGTTTTCATCATATACTGATGCATTTGGTAATGGAATAAAAGTTGCATAATTGTTATCTGTAAAATATATTGTATAATTTTGAATATAATTGTAAATTGGGTTTCCATTTTCATCAAAATGCCCTCTACTATCACTTGTCATAGTAACAGAGTCATTATCACTATATAACAATGCATAGTATAAACTTGCTCCTGCATCAATATCAAAAATGATTTGATTTGTTTCTGTTGAAATTCTTCTTGTAATCCTATAAGAAGTATTGACATCTTTCCAAAGATCTGTTGTTTCATCTTCTTCTATTCTTTTACCAGATAAAATTACATTAGGTAAATATTCTGCCCATAATGGAATTTCACTTGTTCCATCATCTGGACCAAAAGCTTCTTTATCAATAAAATCAAGTTCAATATTTAAAGTTGTTTTTGAAGCAGTTGCTGCAAATTCAATTTTTGCTGTACCATTTTCATCATTTAAGAGAGTATTTATTTCTTCATCTGTTTTATATTTATACCCACCAATATCTTGTCTATTTACTTGAACATAAGCATCGTCTAATTCAAGTACATACTTCCAAACAACACTTTGTCCATCTAAATCTTTTAAACCATCAGTTTTTAAATTTATTTTATTAAATGCGATATTGTTATAAGCAGGATTTTCAAAAGCTTTTGAACCACTACTTTCGCAAATTAAAGTAAATTGTTCTTGACTCTTGTACTGTAAATGATAAACATTTACTTTGTTATTACTTGATCCATCTATTGGAACTTCCTGCCCAACAAGTTCAATTCTTGCTATCCAATTATTTACATCAATTTTGTCAAATAAAAGTATATAAGTTCCTTCCTGGTTTTCTGTTACATTCCCTGGTTTATAATATTTAACAATAAATTTTTCTAAATTTAAAGTATATGTTATATAATCTCCCTCAATTGTAGAACTACCTGTATATTGAGTTGCATATTCAACCTTGGCATCATTACTTTTTAAGAGCATTGGTTTATTATGATTACTATTAATTGCAAGACCTGCGTAATATTCATTATTTTCTTTTTTATCTCCTGCAAGACCAATAAATGCACCAGGATCAGCTGTAATTATTGCATTATAAGTTACCCTTTGTAAGTTTAATACAATTTCAAAATCACCACCAAGATTTTCTAAATCAAGATTATATGTATAACTAAAAAGTCCACCATCATCTGCTTCGTTATGAACATATTGTACAGAACCATAAATATCAAGATAATTTTGTTCTACTACTTGTCTATTTGGATCTGATTCTGCATCAAAAACCAAGCTTGGATTAACAAATCTATAACCATTAGTTCTATCTAAAGTTAATCTTATTTTATCACCTGGTGTGTAGTTATAATCAATATAAAAACCATAAGTATTTGAAATTATGCCCTCATCACTACTTGTTTCATTTGTAAGATTCTTCAAGTTTGGATCTTTGTGATCTGGATTACCACCAATACCTTTTGTATAAGCTTCAATAGTAGGTCTTCCTTCTTGTGTCATATTTTGAATCAAGAAAGATTTCAATGGATTAGCAATATTTCCATTTTTATTTACTTGTCCGTCCATTGTTTCGATTACTTTAATTCTTACAATGTTTTGTTGTTCACTTCCTTTCCATTGAATATAGAATTTATAATAAGGATTAGTTCCATTAACTATATTAGTTGCACAACAACTAAATCCACAAAAATAATCGTTTTCATACAAGCCTTCATTTTCATTCCATGTTATTTGTTGTCTAAATTTTTCAGTTTGAGATGGTGATAAATAAAGTTCTTCTTTGTATTCTTTATTAAATAATGCATTTACTTTAAAGAAATTATTATTTAATAATTTTTGCAATTCAAATAATTCACTAGTATTTAAAACACTTCCAGGAACCTCTGTTCCATTAGGAGAACCATCATCAAGATAAATAGTTCCATCATTTATTTTTAAATCACCTAAAAGCTGATCATACCCTACTCTAACTTTTATAAAATATGATTTTACTATTCCTTCAGTATGAACATTTGTTGCTGAGTTTATTAAATAACTCTTTTTTATTTCTAATGCTTGAAGTTCACTTCCATCTGGCAATCTTGTACCAGAAGGAATACCTGTCATTAAATCTAAATCAGTGTTAAAATAATTGTTAATCTCATAATTATTTAAATATATTCTTAAATCATAATATACATCAGGAGATGCATTAACAGTAAAATTAAGAAAATTATTTTTTGTGTAACCTGACAACTTACTTCCTGTTAATGTCCAGTAATCTCTTATTGTACCATTATAAACTGCATCTGTTAAGAGTCCTGGAACATTCACACCAAAAGTAGTATCTTTCTCTATTTCAATTACATTTTCATAATTTGTTATGGAAGCATCTGTATCTCTACAAATTTCAAAAGCTATTCTATATTTGCCAGGATAAATTGTACTAATCTTTTCTCCTTCACATCTATAAAATGAACCTTTACCTCCATCAATGTTAACAAGATAACCTACTTTATATTTAGAACTATCTGATGCAATTGTAGGATTTATTCTAATCGCTTTAGTAACGTTGTATTCTGTTACTTCGCCATTTATATCACCATAAATCACATATGAAGGAACAGTACCTTCTACTATTTCACCAATTGTGTATATATTAGAATTGATATCAGAATATGAATTATCATCAAAACAATTTATTATGTATGCATTATTTTGTACTGAAGAAACCAAAGTTCCTGTTGTACTAGTATCTGTTAAATATTTAAAATTTCTAATTATAACATCTTTAATCACACCACCGTCAACAACACCAAACAAACCAATATTATTTGTTGTTAATGAAGACATGGCACAATTAAGCCCTGAGATTGTGTAACCATTACCATTAAAGTTACCTGAGAAGGCACTTGTTGAAACACCAATTGGATACCAGTTTCTTCCTGAAAGGTCTATATCATTTTCAAGTTCATAATATCCATTTCTATCTCCACCTAGTACCATTCTTGACATTATAGCAAGATCTGAAGCGGTTGAAATTTTATATGGGTTTACACTTGTTCCTTCCCCACGAAGTTCAGTCTTTTCTGAAGTTGTAACTGAGTCTGTAAGTTTTGCAACATTTCTTAAAATTGGATAACTACTTTTTACTTCCCAATAATTTTTATTCCAAAATTGTGAAACATCTGCAATATCAATGTTTCCATTAGCATCTTTTATATTCCATAAATTTATATTAGATAAGAATCCTTCTGAAGTTGCAAGTGCTCTAAGGTTTGTTTTAGGATCTGCACCTTTACGATAATTATTTGTTGGATAACTTGTCACATCATAACATACTTCTATTATACAATTTTTGTCATAATAATTATTAAAGACATTATTTGAAAAACGATTTGAAATAACATAAACATCTGGACTAAAATATTGTTCAATAATAGTTTTTTCTTCTTCATCTTCTTCTGGCTCTGCAGGTTCTGTAGGTTCACTAGGATCCTCTGGTTCTTCTTCTGTAACTGGAACATAATAACAAATATCTCCAATATTGAAAGAATTCATTATATAAAAATCTTTAGTTACACTATTATCAAAATAAGCAATACCTGCGACGCATAATGTTAAATCAGTTAAATTTACATCATCATTTTTCTTATAAACATAAATATCTTCTTGCCCTTCTTCGCCAATAATACTATTTTCTTCATCAAGAATTGCATACATTGTTGTATAAAGCAAATTTCCTGCATTATAAACATGGTTTATTTCAATTTCACTTGTTACAAGTCCAACAATACCAGCCATATAACCATTTTTAAGCATTAATTTACCATTGTTATATGAATTTGTAATTTTAGTATCTCCAGAAGACTCACCAATAAGTCCACCTATATTTGAAACCTCATTAGAATCTGAAATAATTTCTCCAGCATTTATACATTGGTCAAAAATTGGTGCATTACCATATCCAGCAAGTCCACCAATTTTAGATTTATAAGAACAAGTAATTTTTACTCTACTAAATACAGTTGAAAGGCTTTCATTTTCATTAGATTTTTTACCAATTATACTTCCTACAATTCCACCCACACAAACACAGTCTGAACCATAAGAAGTTATAGGATTTATTTTTCCTTCGACAACGCAATTTTTAATTGTTGTGGTTGTTGCAGAACCAACAAGACCACCAATATTATCACTTATTACATTAATATCAATATTTTCTAAACTTATATTTTGAATAACTGCATTATTTGTTTGTGAAAAGAAACCTACATTACTTCCTGAATTTGTAATTTTTAAATTATAGATAGTTTTATTCTTACCAGTCTCACTTCCTAGAAAATTTCCACTAAACACTCCACTAATTGGAGTCCATTCATGATAATTTAAATCAATATTTCTTTCAAGATATATAGTTTTATTTGCAGAATTGTGATCATCAAAATTTTTAACAAAATACATCAACCCTTTTGCAGTGTAAATATGTAAATTGTTACCATTTATTACATAGTCAACATTTACAGTTCCAACATCATCTGTGCCGTCCCAAACATCTGCATCATAAGATGTGTCTGAATTTGCGACTAAAAACTTATCAAAAAACTTACCTGCCAAGGTAAATAACCCAAAACAAGCACCGAAAATAAGTGTTAAAGATAAAAAGAAAGATGTCAAAAATGATCTTACATTCTTTTTCATAAAACTACCTCCAACTAACAAGATATCTTTTGTTATAACAATTAAATTTGCATATAACTATCCCATTTTACTTTATTATATAATTATTTATATAATAAAAGCAAATAATTTGAGACCTTATCAGTATTTTACTTGTTAAAAATAAGAGAAATTAAGCCATTTTTTAAAATGCATTTAAATAAGCAAAGATTTATATTCCTTTACAGCAAAATTTTTTCCTCACTAAATATTATTATATATATAATTTAAGTTTATATTTACGCTTAAATTAATTAAATTCAAAGACTAAACCATGGTAAAAATCGTCTTCTAAAGTGCTATATTTGTTAAAATTCTAACTTGAATGATTTTCCAGTTACATTTTTAGCAAAAAACAATACAATGTTGAACTTTATATGCTATAATCATCTCATTAAAAGGAGATTGCATAGAAAATAGTTTTGGAGAATTTTTAAAGCAAAAGCGACAAGAAAAAAAGTTAACTCAAAAAGAACTTGCAAAAATTTTAATTGTTTCTGAATCTGCAATAAGTAAATGGGAAAAAGATGTTGCTCACCCAGACATAACCTTACTTCCTAAAATTTCTGAAGTGTTAGGAGTTTCTGAACACGAACTTATAACTGCAAGTATAGACAATCAGTCAAGAGAAGAAAAATCTCAAGCAAAGAAATGGAGAACCCTTTCATTTTCTTGGAGTTTATTTTTTTATATATCTTATGGCATAGCTCTTTTAACCTGTTTTATATGTAATCTTGCAATAAACAAAACTCTTAGTTGGTTCTATATTGTTTTATCAGCAATTATTCTTGCTTTTACATTTACTAATCTACCAAAAATAATAAAAAAATATAAATTGATATTAATCCCTATTTCAATACTTTTTGCCGTTTATTTACTTTTGGGAGTTTGTTGTATTTACACTAATGGAAAGTGGTTTTGGATTTCATCAATTTCAGTTTTGTTAGGATTTGTTATTATCTTCATTCCTATATACATTTCAAAATTTAGTTTCTTTAAAAAAGTAAAAAAATTTAATGATTTTATTTCTATTGGAATTGATTTTCTTTTACTTAATATTCTTCTTGGAATAATCAATATATACACATTTTTAAACAGTTACACCACAAGTTATTGGTATTTTAAAATTGCTCTACCAATTATAACAATCACTTATTTATTCTTAAATTTATTACTTTGTATAAGATTTTTAAAGATAAATAACTTCCTAAAAACAAGCATTATTTTGGCATTAATATCTTTATTTTTATACATTCCTCCAACATTTTTAAGATTTAAATCTGCTAATTTACAAAATGAAATAGATGATATAAATATTTTAAAAACAAATTTTTCAAACTGGAAAATCAATAAAAATTTAGAAAATAATATCCACTGTATTATATTTTTAACATTAATTTTTTTAGCAATTATATTTACAATTGTTGGCTTATTAAGATACTTTAAAGAGAAAAATAAATCTAAAATAAAATAGTTACAAGACAAAAAAAGACACCAAATAATTAGTGTCTTTTTTTATATTTAAAAACTATTTAATCAAAAATTTTTCATAGTCTAAACCCATTGCAGATTTCATTCTTTCAAGATTTTTTGAAACTTCTTGCCTTGCAAGTTCGCCATTTTTAAATAGCATTCTATAGATTTCATCTAAATCTTTTTCATACTCTTTTCTTCTATTTCTAAAAGGTTCTAAAAGTTCTTGTAAGACATTATTTAAGAATAACTTAACTTTTACATCTCCAAGTCCACCTCTTTGATAATGTGCTTTGAGTTCATCTAAATTTTCGTATTCATTAAGATATTTCTTAAATGAATCTTCTTTAACAAAAGCATCAAGATAAGAGAACACGACATTACCTTCAATTTTTCCAGGGTCGGAAACTTTGATATGGTCAGGGTCTGTGTAAGCACTCATAACTTTTTGTTTAATTACTTCTGGTTCATCTGAAAGATAGATACAATTACCTGCTGACTTACTCATTTTAAGTTTTCCATCAATACCAGGAAGTCTTGCACAAACATCTTGTTTTGGAACAAGCGCCTTTGGTTCTTTGAAAACATTACCATAAGTATTATTAAATGTTCTTGCAATTTCTCTTGCAAGCTCAATCATTGGAAGTTGGTCATCTCCAACAGGAACAAGGTCTGTGTTGAAACCTAAAATATCAGCCGCTTGACTAACTGGATAAGTTAAGAAACCAGCTGGCACTCTATTTTCAAAACCTCTTTGATGAATTTCATCTTTTGTAGTTGGATTTCTATACAATCTTGAAACTGTAACAAGATTCATAAAGTAACAAGTTATTTCACTGAGTTGAGGAACTTGTGATTGAATAAAAATTTTAACCTTGTTTGGATTAAGTCCAATTGACAAATTGTCAAGAGCAACTTGGATAATATTATTTTTAACCTTATCAACATTGTCTGCATTATCAGTTAAAGCCTGAGTATCAGCAATCATAACAAAGAATTTTTCAATATCATCATTATCTTGAATTAAAAGTCTATTTTTTAATGAACCAATAAAATGTCCAAGATGCAATCTACCTGTTGGTCTTTCACCAGTAAGTATTATTTTTCCCATAAAAATCTCCCAAATTTAATAGAAAATTACATAAAATAGTGTAAATTTTATCGATTTTTTGTATAAATTTTGATAAAAATTAGTCATTTTTTAAAGAAATTTGTAATCTATTTTTTACTTCTTCTTCGCCTAAAATAGTCATAATTGTGTAAAGAGTTGGTGAGTTTTTCTTTCCTGTGATAGCAACTCTAATAAATTCACAAGCCTTTGCCACATTACCTTTATAGTTTTCTGGATTTTGTTTATAAAGTTTGTTATCAACTGCATAACCAAGCTTTTCAGCCAAAACTTTTACTCCATTAAACCATTCCTCATTTGAAGATGGCATACTAAAATCTTTTACATATTCCTTCAAAAGTTCATTTGCTTTATCCAAATCTTCTGAAGCAATTTCATAAGAACTTGGTCTATCGAAAATATAATTAAATTCTTCTTTCATCATCTTGTAATTATAAATATCTTTTCTTGGTTTTGGTGAACCATCTCTATCCATCTTACAAAGATTAACAAATTTTTCTCTATCACTCTTTAAAAGAGTAGCTAATTCTTCATCATATTTTTCTGCAAAAATAAGCCAATTTTCATACAACTTTTCACCACTCATTCTTGCTATGATATTTTTTGAAATGTCATTAAGTTTAACAAGGTCAAAAATTGGTGCAACAGTTGTAATATCATTTGGTGTAAACTTAAATTCTTGCCATGGTAAATCAGGATTATTTCTTCTCCAAATTTCAAAACCTGAGTTGATCATATTCAAAAGATATTCTAATATTGTATCATTTGGATATCCTTCTTCTAAGTAATATAACATATTTGATTCTGGGTCATATCTTTTTGAAATTTTTCTTCTATTACCACTTTCATTAAGTTTATAAATAAGTGGATTATGACAATATGTTATAGGTTTAAAATCTAATGCATCAAAGAGTTCTAAATGAGAAGGTGCAGAAGAAATATATTCTTCTCCTCTAACAACAATTGTTGTTCCCATCAATGTATCATCAATAGCATGAGCAAAAGCATATGGTGGAGTACCATCACTCTTTAAAATAACAAAATCTTTTGCATTTGCATTTGCTTCTAATTCGCCTTTAATAAGGTCATTAAACTTAATTCTTTCAGTTCCTTGGTGTTTTGTTTTAAGTCTAATTGCAAAGCTTTCTCCGTTGTCTAAATGTTGTTTAACCTCTTCATAAGACAAATCCCTACATGGGTCATATTCTTTGTCATCATTATCTAAAAATTTAGTTTCTCTAAGTTTTAATACATCACTTTTCCCTTCTGTTTTTTTACAGAAACATGGGAATGCCTTTCCTTCTTCAACAAGTCTTTTTGCAAAAACTTTATATATATCTTTTCTTTGGCTTTGAACATAAGGTCCATAGTTTCCTATATCTTGTCCATCTAAAGTTTGATATTCGTCAAACTTTATTCCAAATTCTCCAAGAACATCATAAATAACTTGTTTTGCTTCTTTAATTTCTCTTTTTTCGTCAGTATCTTCAATTCTTAAAAAGAGTACCCCGTTTGAGTTTTTGGCTAAATTATAGCTAATAAACGCTTGAAAAAAGTTACCTATATGCATAAATCCTGTTGGACTTGGAGCAAATCTTGTAACGATTTGATTTTCGTTTAAATTTCTTCTTGGATATTTTTTAAAGATTTCTTCTTCAGTTAATTTTAAATCTGGAAAAAGTAAATCAGCAATCTTTTTGTTATCCATTTTCCCTCCATAATGTTTAAGAAGGTAACCAAAAGTTTTTACCCTTTAATTACCTTCTCAAATTTATTTAATTTTTAATTTAATTAAAACATAATTCCTTCAATTAAAGCAATATAATTTGGCATAATATCTTGAGCAATTTGTCTCATTTTTTCTAAGTCAACTCTAGCAGTTGTGTTTTCTTTAACATATTCTGTTAAATCATTGTTGAATTCAACACCGAATTCTTCAATGTTGAAATCTTTTAAAGCTGCAATAAAGATATTTTTATCATTGATAATAGCATCAATTGAAGCCATAATTGATTTAACTTCTTTCTTTGACATATCAGTAACATCTGATTCGATACCAACTAATTGTCTAATTGTATCATCAAAGTTATTGTAAACAGCATCATAGATATCATAGAATGTACCTTGGTCTACTGTGTTTGTTGTACTTTGGTAAGCAACTTTTATATCAAGTTCTCCAATAAAGAATTCATAATACATATCAAGTGTCTTAATAATTGCATATTCTTTAATAACATTTGCAGATCTTGTTTCATTCATAACACCGTAGATAATTTGTTCTCTAGCTTCAAGAAGCTTTTGAGCAACATCTACTGTTTGGCCAACAAGTTTACCATAACCAATTTTATATTTTCTTAATTGATCAAGTTCACCTTCTGTTGTTCCATCATGAGATTCTGTATTTTCATAGAAATCTAAGAATTCTTCCCAAGTTTCTTCAAAGCTTTCAAATTCTTTATCAAATTTTTTGATACTCTTTCTTAAGTTAGTTAAAGACTTCTTTTGTTCTTTTGTATAATCTTCACCAGCAATAGCGAATTCAAAAGAATCAGAATATTTTGAAATATAATTAAGTGAAATAGAAAGTAATGAATTGTAAACATAATCTAAACTACTATAAGTTGAAAGATAAGTTTGAGAATAAGTTTCTCCATCATATACTAATTTTGCATTATCATTTGAAATATATGTGTTAATTTTTGATGTTCCATAAGAAACTCTATAATCTGTTGCTATACAGTCATCATGAACTTTACCTTTTGTAAAGATTGAATCTTCATCTTTATCAACTTCATCTGTAATAGTTTCCATTAAATCTTCTAAAGATTCATTAGTTTGTTTAACTAATTTTTCTGATGAACATCCTACTACTGCAAAAGAGCAGAAGAACATGGCTATAGAAAGAAATATTAATGTTAATTTTTTTCTCATACTACAAACCCTCCTTGTCCTTTAAGGAATTGATCATATAATACATATGCATCTTGAGCACTGTTATCTGGTCTAAGTCCATCTTTGCTTACTTCATAAACTAAAGTAGCGTTTTCTTTTAATTCTTCATTAAATTGATATTGTAAAATAGATCTATCAAACTTTTCATTTAAGTAAGTGTTAACAAATCCATACATTAAAACAGCGTAATCATTTTCTTCATCAAAATTTTCAACTGTCAATTTTAAGTAAGAATTGCTTGCATCTAAAACTAAATAAGTTAAGTTGTGATTAATAGCACTTTCTGGTAAACATTCTTTATATATTTTTGCAAGAGCAGTATATGCTTTATTGTAATATTTTAAAACAGACTTGAATTTTGCTCTATAGTTTTTCCAAGAGTATTCAGCCCAAGAAGTATTTTGAACTTCTGTTTCTAAAGTTTCTTCCATATAAGCATACATATCTTCTGCAAGTTTATCTACTTTCTTAAGATTTTTTGTAACAGTCTTACTGTTTTTCTTGAAAGTTTTATTTACTTCAGCAAAACTAATATTTTGTTCATAGAACTTTGCCATAATAGCTAAACTATTATAAGAATACTTGAAGTTTTCAATTTCTTGGAAACTGTCTTCCTTCAAAGAATTTTTAACTGCATCATAATATTTATTGAAGAGTGAGTTAAAGTTATCTTTTTCATCTTCTTCAACAGGTGTTTGATCTAACATACCACCGTTAACTTGAGCTGATACAGAATTGAAAACTGCAGATGTATTTCTTGGCCATAATGTGATAGCAAGATAAATACCACCACCTACTATCAATAATAATAGTAGAATTTTAAATAATCCACCTCTTTTTTTCATACTTACCCCCTTTTTACTCATCAAAGATTGGATTTTCATCAATCTCTATTGGAGTCATTTCAATATCATCAGGATTCACTTGTTGTTTTGTTTGTTTTTGAACTCTATCATTTATTCCCACAAAAGTAGAAGATTCTTTTATCATTCTAAGTTTAACAGTATCTGTTCTTCCATTTCTATGTTTTGCAATAATAAGTTCAACTGTTCCAGGTTCGTCTTCCGTTGTCACATCATTATATTTTGATGGGTCATATAGGAAAAGCACAATATCTGCATCCTGTTCGATAGAACCAGATTCTCTCAAATCTGATAATTGTGGTTTATGATCATTTCTGATCTCCACAGCTCTCGATAATTGCGAAAGCAAAATAATTGGAACTTGTAATTCTTTTGCAGCAATTTTTAATACCCTAGTAATATCACTAATTTCTTGTTGACGATTCTCTTTATTTTTGCCACCTGAAGACATAAGTTGAAGATAGTCAATCATTACGATATCAAGACCTTCTTTTGCTTTAAGTCTTCTACATTTTGACAAGATGTCAGTTGGAGTTGTCAAACTTGAGTCATCGATATATATTCCACTTGAAGCTAATCTTTTTTCAGCAACCCAAATTCTTTTCCATTCTTCTTGGTCCATTGTTCCCTTAAGAGCTTTGGACATATCCACTTTTGCTACTGAACATAATGATCTTTGCATAAGTTGTTCTCTTGGCATTTCAAGAGAGAATACTGCGCATTTTTTGTTTTGCTCAATACTTGCATTAACAACCAAGTTCATAGCGAAAGTAGTTTTACCAACACCAGGTCTTGCAGCTAAGATAATCAAATCACCAGCATGAAGTCCATTTGTGATTTCATCAAAATCTTTAAGTCCAGTAGGGATACCCCTAATCTGTCCATGATTTTGAGCTATCTCATCAAATTTTTTAAGTACAGCATTTAATGCTCCACCAGGTTTACCAACATGTTCAAGTGTTGATAACTCTTCTTTTTGTGAGATATCAAAAATTGTTTTCTCTGCAAATTGAACTGATTTGTCCTTGTCTTCACTTTTGTAAGCCTCTTCAATAATCATCTGTCCACTTTTAATAAGTATTCTTCTGATTGAATTAGCCTTCACAATATCACAGTAATGCATAAAGTTTGCTGACGAAGGAACAACATTAGTCAAGAAAGTTATGTAATCAATCCCACCCACTTGTTCCAATTTTTTTTCAATCTCAAGTTCGTCTGTCAAAGTAACGAAATCAATAGGAACACTTTTTTGATATATTTTTTGCATTGCAGAAAATATATTTTTGTGAGATTCGGAGTAAAAATCATTTTCTTTCAAGATACCCATAATGTCGCCTTGCGCATCATTATCTAGAAGCACACAACCAAGGACAGCTTGTTCTGCTTCGAGATTGTTTGGCATCATTTTAAAGTCTGTCATCTAACTCTCCTACTCTGAAAAAGGGTCTTTCGACTTGTGTTTTTCAAGTTTCTCCTTCCTCTTATTATCAATTCTAGCACATATTTGATAAAATATCAAGTAGAAAATTGCAAAGATTACAATAATTACCATACCATTTAATATCTGATTTACCCCAATTCGCTCCAAAATATAGCAAATTATGAGCGCTGGAAGAAATGATATGGCAAAGAAGATTCCCATACGCTTAAAATTTTTCTTAAATTTAAAGTTTTCAGAATTTTTCAAATTTCACCCCTTAACATTTTTCCTTTTTCTCTAAGTCTCATATTATGGTCTAAAATAATTTTTCTAATTCTAATACTTTTTGGTGTTACTTCAAGATATTCATCATCACCTAAAAATTCAATTGCATCTTCCAAAGACATAAGTCTTGGAGGTGTCAATCTAAGTGCATCATCTGAACCAGAAGCTCTACAGTTTGAAAGATGCTTTTTCTTACATACATTCACAACTATATCATCACCTTTTGGATTTATACCAACAACCATTCCCGCATAAACAGGAACACCTGCACCTATCAAGAGTTCACCTCTTTCTTGTGCATTGAATAATCCATAAACAATTGCTTCACCTTCTTCATGTGCAATAAGTGAACCAAAGTCTCTTCTTTGAATTTCACCTTTGTATGGAGCATAACATTCAAACAATGAATTTATGATACCTTCACCTTTAGTATCAGTCAAGAATTCAGATTTAAAACCAAAGAGTCCTCTAGATGGAATCAAGAATTCCATTTTCATTCTATTTGCATGTGGAGTCATTTGTAAAAGTTCACCTTTTCTAACTCCCATTTTGTTCATAACTGTTCCAACACAATCTTCTGGAACATCAAGGTATAATTTATCAATTGGTTCTAACTTTTGTCCATCTTCTTGTTTGAATAAAACTTTTGGCATACTAACTTGGAATTCAAATCCATCTCTTCTCATATTTTCAATAAGAATTGATAAGTGCATTTCTCCTCTACCTCTAACCTTAAAGGCATCAGCAGTTTCACCATCTTCAACTCTTAATGACAAGTCTTTTACAGCTTCTTTATATAATCTATCTCTAAGATGTCTACTTGTTACAAATTTTCCTTCTTTTCCTGCAAATGGACTATCATTAACCATAAAAGTCATTTCAACACTTGGTTCTGCAATTTTTACAAACTCAATTGGTTCAATATTATTTTCATCACAGATTGTATCACCAATAGTTACATTTTCAAGTCCTGCAACACAAACAATTTCTCCCATGCTTGCTGATTCAACAGGAATTCTTTTTAAACCTTCAAATACAAAAAGACTAACAATTTTTGATTTAACTTTTTTATCTTGTTCATGGAAGTTTACAACAGAAACATTTTGTCCAACTTTTAAACTTCCTCTTTCAATTTTTCCAACTGCAAGTTTTCCAACATAGTCATTATGTTCAGCAGAAGAAATCAAAAGTTTTAATGGTTGTTCACTTTCTCCTTCTGGTGCTGGAATATGATTTATAATTGTTTCAAACAATGGATTAAAATTTTCTCCAAGTTCACTTTCATTTGTTGAAGCAATACCTCTTCTTGCTGAAGCAAATACAAATGGTGAATTAAGTTGTTCTTCATCTGCATCTAATTCCAAGAAAAGTTCTAACACTTCATCAATAACTTCTTTTACTCTTGCATCTGGTTTATCTATTTTGTTTACAACAACTATTACTTTTAATTTTAATGATAATGCTTTTTCAAGAACAAATCTTGTTTGAGGCATTGGACCTTCATAAGCATCAACAACTAAAAGAACACCATCAACCATCTTTAATACTCTTTCAACTTCTCCTCCGAAGTCTGCGTGTCCTGGTGTGTCAACAACATTTATTTTTACATCATTGTACATACAAGATGCATTTTTTGAAAATATAGTAATTCCTCTTTCTCTTTCAAGAGCATTACTATCCATAACTCTATCTTCTACAACTTGATTTTCTCTAAAAACATTGCCTTGTTTCAACATTTCATTTACGAGTGAAGTTTTACCGTGGTCAACATGGGCAATAATTGCAATGTTTCTTATTTTTTCGTTTTTCATTATTTTTCTTCCTTTTATAAAATTATCGTCTTATTATATCACTATTATTATTATATTTCAAGAGTTGTATAAATTTTTTTAAAAATAATTTTTTAACATTTAATAATTAGAAATATCAAATTTATTCTTTTAAAACATATTATCAATAAAAAGAATATTTTAAAACAGGTTTAACAATAAAAAAAAATCCTTAAATTCGGTTAAAATTTAAGGATTAATTTTTTATTTTGATTTCTTACGATTGATTATAAAATAACCTAAATAAACACTTCCTGTAATCACAAGAACACCACCAAGTGCTATTATGTACCACCAAGCAGGTTTTGCTCTTTTTACATAATATTCAATATCTGAAGTTTTTTCATCTACTATATCTTCATATTCTTCTATGAAATAATGATAATAAATCTTATCTATTGAA
This sequence comes from Clostridia bacterium, assembly GCA_017464845.1. Taxonomy (GTDB): domain Bacteria; phylum Bacillota; class Clostridia; order Christensenellales; family UBA1242; genus Caccovivens. Next base: position 15,974 of record JAFTYD010000001.1, on the reverse strand, counting down.
GCAAATTTAAAATCTGCATTTGAATGTAACCTATTGTAATAAGTTCCATATCTAAAAACAAATTTAGGATTTTCAAATTTACTTTTTAAACTATCTTGTGTTTCAACATCTTGATAGTAAGTTTCGATACAATTGTAATAACAATTTTTTATTATATTAAGATAAGAATCAGCCACTGTCTTATCATTAAATGGATATTTTTGTTTTTGAGTTTCTTTTCTTATAAACAAACCATCATCAACAATAATTTTGTTTTCGTCATCTTTTTCATTCTTATTTTCTTCTTCAGATTCTTCATTTGAACTAAAAAATTTTGAATAAGATTCTGAATTTTTAAAGCACATTTTTAAGCTTACAATATCCTGAATTTTATCATAATTAACCTTAAAAATTTCCACCTCAATTTCATCAGTTTTTTGCGCTTCAAAATTGTTTTTTATTGCATTTAATGAGCTAATCATACTAGCATTATAACTTAAAATTTCTTCACCTTTTAAGCCATCATTTTTGTATTTTTTTGTATTTAAAAAGTATGAAAGGTCCCATTCAATTTCACCATTTTCATAAACTGTTATTCCCATCGTTATTGTGTTTTCTGGAAGGGTATTCAAGTTTGAACACCCTCCAAAAACAAACACAAACATTATCATAATTAAGCAAATAAATTTCTTCATATTTTATTTTATTCTCGCAATTTTCAAAAAATTATTTATTTATTAATTTTATACTGTTCTTAAAATTGTGTCACTAGTTTCTTTATTTTGAACAGTTCCACCAATTTCAATTACTCCTGTGCTTGAAACATTTACAGTTCCAGATGCAATTGCTTTTGACCAACAAATACCTCCGGCAACATAAGCAGTTGTTTGACCACTAGCACTACTTGTTACTGTTAATTTACCTTTGTTAACACAACCTGTTCCTTGAGCATTTTCGTAATTTACAACACCATTTTGGTTGTTAATTACTAAACCAGCAACTACAACAGTTGAGTTTCCAGTTGTAAAGTTAACAGAAATATCTCCTTCATTTGTACTATCATAAATCTTAGCATTATAGTTCATGAAAGTAATACCTGATACGAACAAGTAATTATTAGGTTGAGTAACAGTAAGTTGCATTGAAGCTTTGTTCTTAACATTTCTCAATGTACCAGTGTTATTGTATGAAACAACACCTGAGTAAACAACTACTGCTGAGCTATTTTTTTCTGTCTTAAGCAAGCTTGACATTGTATTTAATGCAAAGTTTTCGATTGTACCTTTGTTTTCAATTGCAAGACCTGCAATGAGAACATTTGTATTTACGGTTTGACTTGAAATAGAAAGGTTTACTTCAAGGTCATGTACATTTGCAGATACAGCTAATTCTTCAAATATACTTATTCCATGTTTATAAACAATATTTGTATTTCCACCATCATTTGATGTTATCATACCGAAATTCCAAGTATAATCTTTTGCTAATACTGAAATATCGCTTACTGTATAACTAATTCTATATGGAGTTCCACCACTGTTTGAAACAGCTGTATAATCTCCACTGAATGATGTTTGAGCAAAGTAAACACCGACTCCAGTAATTGAAATATTATTAATTTGTTTGAAGTAGAATTTTGTTCCTGCAGAAATAGTTGTAATAGTCTTATTTCCACCTTCATCATAAGTAATTGAATTGTAGTTATTTAAATAACTTTCTTTATTCATTCTATATCTAATGTTATTGAAATCATTAGCATTAGAGATGATATATGGATTTAATTCACTACCTTCACCACTTGTAAAGATATTATTATTTGCAAGTCCTCTTTCTGTACCAACAACAACTTCTTCTCCATCATCATTTGTTTCAGTAATTTCAATTTCAAAGTGTTTATTTACACTTTCAATGTTAGATGCACCAAGTCTTACTGTAACAGATATTGATGTATATCCAACAACTTCAGGAATAAATCTATTCAATGCTGATTGATATACTCTTTGTTCAATTAATGAACCAAAATCATTCTTACTATAATATGAAGCAGTTATAACATAAGTTGGATCTGAAACTTGAGATTTTAAAATGTAGTAAACATCTTCACTTTCATCGCCATCAATTGAAATTTCAATATATTCAGTACCATCAGTTGCAATATATGGATTACCAAGTTTAACTAAAACATCTAATCCAAGTTTAACTCCAACAGTTTCAAATTCACCATCGTCGTTAATTATATCTTCAGTTACTTCTACTAAGTTTTCACCGTCAAGTGTATAAATTTGTGTTTCACTTATCAAGCTATGAACTCCAGTATAATCCCAACTAAATGATTTTGTTACATCATCCCAAACAATCTTATCATTTTCTCCCCAATCTGGTCTTTGTAAATAGAATGATTCACTCTTATCACTTCTTAGAATGTTTGTTGATTGTTCATTTGGAATTACATAGAAGTAATACTCCATTTGTTCTGATGTAATATTAACAGTTCTTGTAGTTTCATCATAACCATCTGGTAAAGTAATATCATTTGTAACCTTTAGAACTTGATTACTTGTTGAGAAATCAATGAAACGGATTGAAGTAAATTCTTCATCTTTGAATCTATAATACATTCTAATGATATAGTTATATCCACCAATAGAACCTATTTGTCTACTTAAGTATGGTTGTAAACTAAATTCTTCGTAAGTTTCATTATCCTCTGCTTTTGTAGTAATTGTAATATGATTTGCAGTAACTTCTAATGGTTTTGTAGCCATTGTAATTGTTCTACCAAAAGATCTAATATGTGGATTTAAATCTTCAGTCTTATAATGTGCATAAATATTTATATTATAGGTATTTCCACCAACTAATATTCCATCATCAAACGCAAAGTAAACATCAAAATATCTTAAATTACTCTTTACATTTGCTTCAGCATCTGCATATTCATTTTCTTTTAATTCTTTTGTTTTATTAATATCAGGAATTGCAGTAAGTTTTCCTGTAGCATAAGTTATTTCTCCATTATGAACAACTTCAACTACAAAGGTATAATAATCTAAGATTTCACCCATTTCAAGAGCCATGAATGACCAGTGTAAATCACCAGCTTCTGCAATAACTTCGTCTGAATTTGTATTATAAAGAGTTTTATTTAATATTTCCAATCTATCATCTTCAATTGGTCTAACTCTAATAAATTTTGCATCTTCATTTGTGCAACGATCACTTAGTAATACAAAATCTTGAGAATCATTATAAACAAATCCTTGATTATTACCTCCAACAGGTCTTGCTGTAACAAATCCACCTTCAACAAGAGCTATCTTTTCATATTGACCAATCATAGAAGCGTCATAATTTTGTAATGACAACACTTGAATACTTATATTTAAGAATATGTCTTTTTCAAAATCTTTAAATAAATCTTCTCCTGTATCATCGTCACCTTGTCCATTACCATACTTAATCTTTGTAACATTAAATGTATTAAGTTTTGTATAGAAAGTTTCAATTTCACTAGATGGAGCAAGATCAATTACATCTCCATCTGCACCAGATGATGTTATTTTGTTTGCAACAATAATTTTGTAAACAACATTATCTTCATAAAGTTCTTTTCCATTGTCATTAGTAAGAACAGGTTCCCAAGTTAAATCACCATTTTCATTTATTGTTATTTCTGTTATAGCTTTTGCCATTTGAGCATTTAAAGTTGCAAGTGAAGATCTCATAATAATATAATTAGCATCTGTTGAGAATAGTAATTTATTCCATTCTTCTGGAATTTCTCCACCATTATTTTCGGTTTCTTCTTTTAATCTTTCTTCTGTCCAGCTTCCATCTTCATATTTTCCACTTTCTTCTGTAAAGTCATAATATGATCTACCATTTTCATCTATTTTCTTTGTTGCAAAAATAGTTGCAGATGCAGTACCATTATTTCTTACAAAGAATTGTTTTGCATTCTTTTCTGTTCCTTTATACTCTACCATAGTAGCATAATCTTCATCTTCTTCATCTATATCTAGTAAGCCTGGTTCATAAGTATTTACATAATAATTACTTTCAATATCCATACTTGTATTTTCTGTTGAAACATCATTATAGATATTATAAATATATTTTGAAACAGAAGCTTGCCACCCAGCACCAGTAATTAAACTTGAATTAGATTGATCATCAATATATATCTTACCTTCATTTGTTGAAACAGTAGGTGTATTTAATTTTACAACATTATAAACATAATATTTTTCACTATCAACTACTAATGAATTTGCTGTTCTTGTTCCTTCAACAAAGAAACAAATATATTCATAAGTTCCTGCAGGATAATTATCTAAATTAAATGTTGAAGTTTCACCATTAGCATCTACAGGTACAGTTTCTTCTGGAGGATTATCTTCTCCACGACTAATAATAACTTTAGTATCAAAGCCATTTGTATCCCAAATAAATTGTCCATTCATAATAGTAAAGTTTTTACCAAAAGATTGTAATGTAATTGAAATACAATCTGATTTACTTCCAAGACAATATCCATTACCTACAACAAAGACAGATACTCTATATTCTCCTTTTTCTGGAGAGAATTTTTCAACAATTGATTCTGTTAAATAATTTACATATACAAGAATATAATCACCATTTTCATCAATCATTCCTGTATCTGTACAAGTAAGAACATCAAATGTTTTTCCATTATATTCACATTGCCATTTATTAGTTTCTCCAGCTTTTAAATTTATATAATAGTTATAACTATTTCCAACATGTATTACATAACTAGTTGCAGATGTTGGAGTTGCACCCTTTGATGCTGGTAAAGAAATTTGTCTAAACATAAATGCATAAACTTTGCCATCATCACTAGTTAATAATCTAGTTTTTACAATTGGAGCATTTACTACATAATATGTATCATATTTGAAGTTACCTTCTTCTGCAGGTTCTTCATCGTTTTCTAAAGTAACAATTTGACAATATGTTGAAGAAATTGTTGAACTTGTTCCAAGAACTCTGTAACTTATCTTATATTCACCATGTGGTACATTGTTTGCAAAATCATCAAATAATGTATTTTCATTTGCTACACCATTTGCTCTAGCCAAAGCTCTAACAATTTGCATAAATTTTTCACTATTAGTTGCATCTTCTTCTAAACCTTTATATTTTTCTAAAGTTTTTATATCAAACTCTTGTTTTAATAATTTAGCAAAATCAACTGTTGCATAATAAGGTTTTTGACTTGAATCAAGTCCTTCAAACTTAAATTGAATATTATAATAATTTTCTTGAACTAAATTGTTTATTGTAAACGCAATAGGAGAATAATAAATTTTCTCTAACATTTCCATAAAATGTTCAGAAGCAGGCTCACCACTTAATCCAATCAATGTATTAATATCATTATAAAATTCAGTTCCTGCCCAATCAAAATAAATTGAACCTTTTTCATCTACCTTTATTATATTTGTTGTATCAATTAAGTTTTTAATAATCTCAACTTCAACTCCATTAGCATTTGAAACAAAAACTTTATTTGAAGGAGCATATTTACTCATTGTACTAACTGAAATTACTGCAATTTTATATTTTGTTTTATCATTTAAAATATAATTTGAAGGGTCAAAGTAGTTTATTGAAGAAGGAAGAATTTTTAGTTTTGGATTTAATCCTTCTTCTGTTGGATAGAAATATAAATAATAATAATCTATATTTGTTGTATCTATATCATTATCATTCCAGTAAATAATACCTTTTGACATATAAACACTTTGTACGCTTGGTAATTTATTGAAACTTTCATTTCCTATCCAATCATATTGTTTTTGATATTTTGTTGTACCACTTGTTATATTACAATATTTTGAAATAGAAACTGTATAACACCCATCATCTAATCCTGCTAAAACTTTATCAAGATTAATACCATAACAACTTAAAGATTTTATTGGAGATTCTGAAGGAGTTGCTGCTTCTCCAGTAATCAATCCATCTGTGTTTCCTGATTCATCTTTCTTAGAGAAGAATTTATTTCCATCTTTATTAACAATGTATCCATCAACACAATCTTCTTTTGAAATATATGTGTATTTTACTTGTTCTACTTCTTGTTCATTTCCTTCTTCATCAGTAACCATTTCGTTATATTTAATTCTTGCCCAGAAACCTATTAATTCTTCATTAGAACCTTCTGTTTCAGTAGGAGTTACAAAATATTTTTCAGCATAGTTACCAAAGTTTGTATTAGTATCAGTCCATTCATAATATTCGTATAAAGAAGTAATAAGAGTATTATCCCCACTTGTTGATAATTCATCTTCTTCGTAAATAAATGAATATTCATATAAGTTTGATCTTAAACAATAAGATCTAAATGTATCAAAATTTGGATCATTTGCTTGAATTTCATTTGTGTAAACAATCCAAATTGCAATTGTTTGTAATTCGTTTGCCCCTTTTGCTGTAGGAGAAATACTGAGTAATGATATTAACTCTTCAAGTCTTACAACATATGGGAATTCTTCTGCATTTTCAATTTTTATTGGTGCAAATTCAATAGAATTTTTTAATACTTCATCTTCAGTATCATATAAACCAGCATAGAATTTAATTTCGTCTAAATTAATTTCAGTATTGTTTGGGTGAAGTGAAATTTTTACATAACCTGATTCAATAATAGGCTCGGGTCTTTCTTCTTCACCTTCACCTTCTCCTTCTCCACCCTCTGGGTTTTCTGGATCAATTGGAGGTTCTTCTGGATCTACAGGAGGCTCTTCTGGAGGCATTTCTCCACCTTCACCACCTTCTGGATTTTCTTCTTCAACATAAAGTTCATTATTGGCAGAATCATATACAGTTTCTTCAATAGTTTTAATACCACTAATTTTATAAACATAGCTATCAAAACTTTCAGAATCCATATAAACAATTCCAGTTTCTGTTGAGAATCTTTCAGTTGTCAAGTTTCCTTTAGCTTTAATTGAAACTGAGAATACTTTTCCACCTGGATTTTCTAAAGTTTCTTCATCAATTTCAACAGCACTAGTAACATCCATAGATGTTCCAGAAGTTACATATTGATTTCCATCAATTTCAACATAATAAGTTACACCATTTTGACCATTCCAAGTTAAATCTCTATAATTTGTGTTTGAAACTGCAATATTATCAACTGTATTTTCAGGAACAAAAACTACAAAGTTATAAAAGTGAGAATTTACTTTTGAATAGTTACTGCCTGATTTATTTATGCTTCCTAAAGCTTTTATTTTAAATAAGTAATAACCTTTTTCGAGTTCAACTGAACATCTTTCTTGAACTTCTTCAAAACTTAATGTAAAGTATCCAGTTCCATCAATTGTTGTATAGTAAGGTGTAAGTTTTAATGTTGCAATAGTTAATCCAAGTTCAGTAAAGTCTAATTCATAATTACCAATTAATCTTGAGAATTGTGAGAATGTAATATCATTTTCATCAATTTCCTCTGTAGTTTCATATACTTCAACATAATATCCTGATGAAGTTTCATCTAAAGCCCAATAAACTTTGATTTCTTCTTCATTTGTTTCAGCATTTACTCCTCTATTGAACAATACTTCTTGAACTGAATTTAATCTTTGTAAAGTAAATTCATAAACATAAGGTATTGAACTAATAAATCCATCTTGGCGAGAATAAATGCTAATTTCATAAGTACCATTTACCCATTCTTCAGTAAATTCATAGTTAAATGCAGAATAGTCAAATTCAACATCAGTTAATGAGAAGTTACTTGTTTCTACACTTGTACCTTTAACTGAGAACATATAAATCTCACCAGAATTTCCATTTATAATAGAAATTTCATGTGAATTTATTTCAATATTTGTTGTATCAATTGTACCTAAAATATTTATTTCTTCATCAATTGTAAATGCATTTAATGCACCCATATAATATGTATGACCAAAATTTGAAATATTAAGATTATTTAATATTACAGAAATTTGTAATTTACCTGATTTTCCATTTGAAATTGAATAGATTTCATCTGAAATATCATAATTAAATGTTCCTGTATGATTTTCTAAATCAACACCACTTTGAGTACCAAACTTCTTTGCAAAATATGTAGATTCTGTTGTTCCATCAATATTTTCATAAGTTAAACCAATCATAAATTCTTGTTCATCTGAGAACACTTCAGCACTACTAATTGTAAGAATTCTATCAGCGCTTAATGTTACATCTGTTGAAGAAGTGAATCTATAAATATAAGCTGTAATTGGAGTTGAATTTATGGCTGTTTTATTTGTAACTTTAAGTTTTAAAATATTTAAACCATATTCATAACTTTCAAATATATCATTTGTAATTATTGTTGAATACTTATTTGTACCTTCATTTGTAACAACATAAGTTTCTGGTGAAACCACTTCGTTATTTAAACTTATTTCAAAAGTTGAAGTTGTTCCATAATTACCTTCCCAAGTCAACTTAACTTTTGATGTTTGTATTGCTTCAATCTTATTATCATTTGCACTATCAGTAATAAATTCAATTGATTTAATTTCTGGTGAAGTTAATTTCTTTGTTGTACCTTCTCCAAGTTTTACAGTGTTGTAATATGTTGTACCATTTTCAGCAGTAATTGCATCATTATAATTTCTGTTTTCATCAATTTCTAAATTGATTACTGTGTTTGTTATTGTTCCGTAAATATAATATTTTACATCTCCTGCAGAAATATTGTTTGCTAAATTTTCTGCATAAGTCAATAAATTCAAACTAGTATTTTCTTCAATATCAATAATGTGATATTGTGTTTGTGTATTAATTGTATATTCAAATATCACAAAATATCTAATATTTGAATAAGACAAACCTGTAAATGAAATTTCATTGTTTTCAACTGCAACAGATTGACTTGTTCCAGCCATCTTTGTCATATTGATTGAATGAGTATCACTATCAGCAACATAGTATGTAATTCCATCTTGTTCATAATCTCTACCAACAAGTTTGATACTATACATTCCATCTGAAGTAATTTCATAAGTTAAGTTTGTTCCATTGTTTGTTCCATTTATATCAACATGAGAAACATAGTTTAAATCTGGAATAATATATTGAATCTTAGCATGAGTTGCGTCGCCATCTTTTAAAGTTAATTGTTTTATAGCAGACAATCTATAAAGACCAATTTCTTTTGAATTGTTACTATCAAAATAATTTTTATGTTGAGCTCTAGCATAAATGAAATATTGTTTAGAAACTTCTAAATCAGTTTTAGAAACTCTAATAACATCTACATTATAATTATCTATTTTACTTTCTTCTCCATCAACAAGAAGATAAGCTTCATAAGTTGTTCCAGTTATTTCTTTTTCAAATGTAATTGTGAAATAATAATTTTCTGCATCTTCTTCTTTGAAAGATAATGTTGGAGTTGCCATCTTTTCAATTTTTAAATTTGTACTATCTCCATCTGCAAATGTTCTTGCAAGTCTTGATGAGATTGTAAATACTTCATCTTCATCATTATAAGTTGAATTATATGAATATAAGTTTATTGTAAAATCATTTGCTTGTTGATATGAGTTTGCAAAAATATTTTCAGTGCTTTCTGAAATTGTTACACTCAATCTTTCAAGTAAAATATTAATTAAAGTTTGAATATCAATTGTCTTTAAAGCTTCTTCTTGAGTTAATATTGTAGCGAATTCCTCTTCACTTACTTCTAATGAAATATTATCAATATTGCTTCCTGCATAAACAGCACTAATATTAAACTTTCCTTCTTGTAAACTTAAATCAATATCAAATTCGTAACTATTTAATTCTTCATCTTTGAATATAAATACAATTCTATAGAAATCATTATAAGCTTTGATATCTCCATTATCTTGATGTGTGAAACTTACTTTTCCTGATTCATATTTTAAATCAACAGGAGTTGCTGATCTCACAAAAGTAAATGTTTCCATTTCACTATCAAGATAAATAGTTCCTTCTGTTACTTCAAAAATATTTGTACTTTCATCTTGTGTGTTTCCTATATATTTAATGTTAATATCAAATTTACCATCAAATGTACTTAAATCATATGTAGCTTTATTTTCGTCAAATGTCTTTGTTTCTTTGGTATTTGAAAGATAAATTTTTGAAACACCTTCAACATAATAGTTTTCAGTATCAATTCCAAGAACTTCTCCTTCAACCTCAACTTCGACAATTGTTGGAGTAGCAATTCTCTTAACATCAATAGAAATTGAATCTGAACTATTTAAAATACTTGCATCTGCTAAAATCAAATCCTCTGTTGAATTCATAGCAGTTGTTATAACTTCAATACAATATGTTGTATCTTGATTATCAAAAGCAGTATTAAATTTATATTTAACAACATTTCCAGTTCTTTCAATTGTTGCTTCTTCAATTACTTCAGTCATATTGTTGATATAAACTTTAATTAAATATTGAATTAAATATCTATCAGTTTCATCATCTGCTTCATCTCTTATATTTTTTCTAGTTAAATTCAAATAGTATCCAGAGTAATTATCTGCAAATGAATAATCATCTTCATTATAACCTAATTCAATAGTTGGAGCAACTAAATTTTCTGTTACGTAATCTGCAAATTCAGCATAATCTTTACTATTTAAGAAAATATTTTGAGAATTATTTTTACTATAAATTCTAAATAAATAATAACCATAATTTAAATTTCTAACAGAGTTTGAAGTTGTTGCAATCTTTGTTGGGACAATAGAAGTAACATCAATTGTTCCTTCTTCTTTATATTTTTTATATTGTTCAGCAGTTATTTCATATGTGTAAACATCGTAACTGTCTGCATTTTCTACAAGATTAAATTCAAATATAGATGTACCATTTGTTGAACCATTATCTGTAACTTTTAATATTGTTAATATCTTTGTAGTTAAACTAGATATAGTTACTTTATCATCTCTGTAAGCTCTAACAGAAATATTATAATATTTACTATCAAATTCTTCAATTGCTTCAATAGCAGAAGGGATATAGAATCCTAAGTCAAGACTTATAACATTATCAACAAGTTGAACGTTTGAATCTTCTTCTAAATTAAATGTATAAACATTTTCTTCATTTATAGTAACATCAAACATTGTTGCATTTTCAAGTTTATAAAAACTTAAAGTAGAATTTCCATTTCCTAAAATTGTATGCATCAATGTTTGGTTTCCAAGAGCTTCTTCGCCAGTGAATTCTTGTATTCTATAAACTGTTTGTGTGTTACTTACATTTGAACGAAGAATATATTTTGCAACAATACCAGAATCAACATAAGATTTAATAACACCATCATCTTCTGCTGGCATCGCATATGCTTCTACATCATATACACCTGATTCGGGTAAATTTAAAGAGATTAAATATTTTTGATTACCTTCTTCACCAACACTTATAAGATCACTATTAATATAAAGTTTATTGTTTGTTTCTTTGTTTGTACATACTGAGTGAATATTAGATAAATAAGTATTATCATTAAGAACAACTTCAAGTTGTAATACCCCTTCTACTTCTCCATATGGTTTTAAAGTGAGAGAATCAAGTTTTACAACATTTTCTACAAGAGTTACAACATCTCCATTAATGAAATATTCTTCGGTAGAGTCATTTATAGCAGTTATTGTAACTTTATAAATATCTGATTCAAGATCATCAAATGATGAAGAAAGATTTGATGTCTTAATAACTTTATTATTTTGATCATTGTTTGTTAAAGATATAAATTCTATTAAATAATGTGAAGCTTCTTCTACATTTGTCCAAGAGATTGTACCTTTGTTTTCTCCTGTTGAATTGTAAGTAGGAGTTGTTTTACCAATTTTGGTCAAACTAATTGATTCACTTTCTGTTTCCAAATATTCATTATCTGAATCGTCATAAACTACAACAGAAACATTAATTGTTTCACCTGGATTAATTTCTGTAAAGTTTAAAACTTTTGTATTTACATCTATAAAATTTTCACTATCAAATAAAACACCATTTACTTTAATCTTATACTTAGCATCAGAAACTTCTTTCCAAGAAAGAGTGTTTGTTCCATTCTCCCATGTAAGGTCAGAAGATTTAAGTTTTTCCATTGCATAATAATTGAAAGCAATACTATCACAATATTCTGACTCATCAAAATATTTTGTTCCAAGAGCCTTCACTTGTACAACATACTTACCTTTTTTATTTTCATCAAGTTGGTAAGAGTTTGTATCGCAATCAACTTCTTCAAACTCTCCGTTATTGTAAGAGAGTCTGATTTTGTAATCGGCATAATATTCTTTTTCTCCATAAATACCATAAACCTTGTTCCATTCAACAAGTCCAGTATCATCAACTCTTAAGTTTACAGGAGTAGAATAATTTGACTTAATCACCAAAGTAGTTGTAGCGAGAGTCTTTTTCTTGTAAACAGCATACACATAAGACTCACCTGATGACTTAGCCGTAAACTCTCCATCTTTTTCTTCCACGATAGAAGAATCGGAGAATTTTATGTCAACATCTTTCTCCTTTACGTTCTCAAGTGTTAAATAATTAAAAATATCTATCGTATCATTAACTGAAACGATAATTTCGTCTGAAAAATCTCCTTTAGACTTGTTTAAAGTACATGCTGATGCAAACATGATACAAAAACAAGCAAAGAAAGATAATAAAATGGTACTTATTTTTTTCATAAGATTTCTCCTTTTATATGTAATAATAACATTTTTTATTTGAAATTCCAAACTTTTTATTATATTTTATATAATAAATATTATAAATAAAAAAACGACTTTAAATCGTCGTTTTAAAAAATAACCAAAAATTTATGTTTTATTTAATTTCAATCACAAGATTTTTTAAAAATCTAAGTTCATTTTGCTTTATGATAAGTATGTCTCTAAGTTGATTTTTTATTACATTTACACTGATTTTTTGCATCATACTCTTAATCTCGATAATGTTTTTTTCTATATTTTCTATATCAAGTAAAAGCATTTGCATTAAGTCTTTAACATAATCAATTTGTCTACCAGAAATAAATTTTCCATTGTTTGATGCAAATTTTGTATCACAACCAAGCACATTCAAAATCTCACTAACAAGCGAAATACATTCAAACTCATTGTCAATAAGATATTTGAAAGCTTCTTCATAGGCTCTGTTTTTGTTGAAAAATAAGTTATATTGATACATAAATTGTAGATAATTTATCACAAACCCTTCACTACCTGAATATAACTCCAACAGCAAACTTTGATAATATGTGCTATGAGGCAAGTTTCTAATTTTGTAATTTTTTTCTAACATATTATTTTTATATGCAACTTTTCGACAAAATTTGACACTAAAATAAATAATAAAAAGTTTTAATGTTTTTTATACCAAGAAGGATAATTTACAAATTCTTTTTTGTTAAGATAATTTAATGGTGAATCAAGACCATCAAGTCTTAAATAAAAACAATAAAGTTTTTGAGTTTTTTCTTTAAATTTTTTGTTATCCTGATTTTTTCCATATTTTCCATCACCAATAATCGCATGTCCCAAAAATGCAAGATGACTTCTTATTTGATGAGTTTTTCCAGTAAGTAAAGTTGCTTCAACCAATGATGTTTGAATTCCTTTTTTTACTGTTCTAAATATAGTTTTAATTTCTGTACTACCTTTAACATAATTTCCAAAAACTTTAACTTTTGCAGTTGTTTTATCTTTTTGTAAAAACGCTTTAAAAGTCTCTCCCTTAAAATCAGTTTGTCCAATAACTTCTGCAATATATTTTTTTGTTATTGCATGATTTTTGAATGCTTCTAAAAGAGAATTTTCACTGAGTTTATTTTTTGCCATAACAAGAAGACCTTGAGTATTTCTATCTAATCTATGAACAGCAATTGCACCTTTAATTTCCCCTTCAAGACCATCTTTCCCTTCAGTTTCAATTCCTGCATATTTTTCAATAACATAGATATTTTCATCTTCAAAAATAATTTTATATTTTTTTGAATTTGCTTCTTGTGAATAAAAGCAAGAAACAATATCACCAACTTCCACAGTGATATTTTCAGTAGTCTTAAAACCATTGACTCTAACATCTTTATTTCTCAACATTTTTGATGCATAGTTATAAGAAAAACCAGCATCAGTTAAAATAACTAATAATCGTTTTGATTTTGTTACATTTATATCTTTTCTTTCCATATTGAGTATTATAATTAATAATTAATAAAAAACCTAGCAAAATAACATTTTTTTACTAATTTTTGACATATTTTTATAATATTATTGCATAAAATTACTATAAAATAGGTGTTTTATGGAGGTAATATGTCAAGTTCTGTTTTTATTGATGACCAAAAAAATATAATTATTAAGGGTGCAAAAAGGGTTGTTTCTTCAACAAATACCCAAGCTGTTGTGGAAATTTTGAACTCTTGTATTTGTATTACTGGTAGTGAAATTGAGGTAAAAAAATTAGATTTAAACAACGGTGAAGTAAGTTTTAATGGTGTAGTTTCTAACATAAAATTTTCAGACAAACCTGAAAAAATTTCTTTGTTTAAAAGGATATTTAAATAATGTTATATGAAACATTAAGTCAGCCAAATATCATAATTTTTATCTCACTTTCAGGATTAATTTCAGGACTAATTTTTGACCTAAAAAACATAGTGTTATTCCTGTTTGGAAATGGTAAAATTTTAACTGAAATATTGCTTGGTTTGTGTAGTTTTTTAACCTTGCAAATTCTTTATTTCTCCAACCTTTACATTAACTTTGGAGAGATAAGATTTTACATTATTTTAGTGTTTTTTGTCGCATTTTTTTTCCAAAGATTTCTATCTAAAAAATTTATTGCAAAATTAATAAAAAGGTGCTATACTTATATAGAAAATATAAAATTAAGGACTAAAGACAAATCAGATGAAAATAAAAAATTCTAGTGCATATACCATAATTTGTATAGTCGCAATAGTCGTGTTTGCTATTGTGATTATTGCTCAATTTATTGTAATTAATTCTTTAAACAAAAAGAAACAAGATCTTAAAGAAAAAAATGAATATCTTGAAGATTTGCTTGATAACGAAAATCTTTCAAATATTGAATACGACTTTGAAAATTATGTCGCAAAAATAAAAATTAAATAATTCGCATAAACCTTGCAAGAATATCTCTTGCAAGGTTTTTATATAAACAAGTTGTTACTCCAGAATTTTCCATAAGGTTTGTAATAAAATCAAACGAATACACACTTGCAATAGCACTTAAAACAAAAAATATCACACCACAAATAACTATTCCTTTGAAACCACCAACAAACATTCCAACAAATCTGTTAAACAAACCAACCTTACCTTTAAGCAAAAACCTATCAATTAATTTTTCAATCAAACGACTTATAAGCATAAAGATAGCAAACAATGATACAAATGAAATTATCATTATAACAATTCTAATAATATATAATGAAAGGATATTTGCAACTGTTGTTGTTCCTTGCAAAGTAAAATTTGATAAAAGTAACTTGAATACAAATTTATATAAAATATTCAAATCACTTGATGTTATAAGATTTTCAAGTTCTTCAATAGAAGAAACTTCAATTGTAAAATAAGATGATAAATCACCTATTTTATTTGAAATAAAACTAACAATGTCGTTTCTTACAAAATCAATATTAAAAATAATTTTTGATAGATTGTCCATCAAAAGATATGCAAGACATAAAGAAATTATAGTTAAAAGAAAGGAAATAAGACTTTTTATACCTCCCTTTAAAAACCCTAAAAACGCAAACAAAAGTATTAAACCAACAAAAATTAAATCCATAAACCAATTTTTTCCATAGAAAAATTAGTTATACATAAAATTAAAATATAATAAAAAAACACAAAATCTACCATAAATATAATGATAATAGACCAAAATTATCCCTCTTTTTTACCTTAAAAGAACATAAGGAAAAGAAAAATTTTAAAAAT
>JAFTYD010000026.1 GCA_017464845.1 Clostridia bacterium | reverse complement strand
ACTCCAAAAATTGACATAAAGATAATTGATAAATTTTTTAAGATTATATTTTTATTACATTTTAGGGTGAGGTTGAAGTCATTGATTTTTAATTCTTCATTTTCAACATTTAATTCGTATGGTGTTA
Organism: Clostridia bacterium; assembly: GCA_017464845.1. Taxonomy (GTDB): domain Bacteria; phylum Bacillota; class Clostridia; order Christensenellales; family UBA1242; genus Caccovivens. Next base: position 17,486 of record JAFTYD010000026.1, on the reverse strand, counting down.
TTTCACCTATGTATTCAAATGTTGTATCAAGATATTCATCATAAACTATTTCATAAACTTTGTTATCTTTAATTTTATATGACATAGTAAATGTTTTAAAATTATTACCAGATCCAACCTCTAAGGTTGCAGTATCTTTATCTTCAAATATTACTTCAATTGAAAGCATTCCTTCTAGTTCATAAGAATATTTTTTACCATGTGTACTACAAGATGTTATTATAAGAACTAATGTGAATGAAATAAATATACAAGCACTTATAAATAGCATTGGTAACTTTAAAAAATTAATAAATTTTTTCATCTGTATTTCTCCTTTTATTTCCTAAATAGGTTGATTCTATTATACCTAAATTTCAGTACTATGTTAACTATATAGGTTGTTTTAATTCTACCTTATTTGAAATTTGCTATTTTATATAATTATTAAAATATTTACACAAAATAAATAGGGGAGAAATATATGACAATAACAGAGGCTGTTGCAAAAAGAATAAAAGATTTATTATATAAAAATAATATGTCTCAATATAGATTGATAAAGGAAACGTGTTTAGATAAAAGTACAATACAAAGTATATTAAAATTAAAAACAAAAGATATAAAGGTTTCTACTATAAGTTTGATATCATCTGCTTTTAATATTTCTATTTATGAATTTTTTAATTGTGAGTATTTTGAACCAAATAATATTGATATATAAAAAAAGATATTTCTAAAATATCTTTTTTTTATTCTGTTGAATTATACAATTCTTTATATTTTTTGTTTTTCTTAATAAGTTCTTTATGGGTACCTTTTCCGATAATCTTTTTGTTGTCTATAACATAAATAACATCAGCGTCTTTTATAGTTGATAATCTATGAGCAACCATAATGATTGTGTGATTTTCATTCCTTAAATTAAATATAACATCTTTAATTTTTTCTTGGCTTTCATTATCTAGAGAAGAAGTTGCTTCGTCAAATAAAATAACATTAGATTTTTTGAGTAATGCTCTAGCTATGGCAATTCTTTGTTTTTGTCCTCCAGATAGGTTTACGCCATCTTCTGAAAGTTTTGTTTCATATCCTTCAGGAAGGGATATGATAAAATCATGAATTTGAGCTTTTTTGCAAGCTTCTTGTATTTCTTCAAATGTTGAATCAGGTTTTATTAAACTTAAGTTTTCTTTTATGCTTAAATTAAAAATATAAGGGGATTGAGAAACAATAGAGATATTATCTCTCAATGCGTCTTCTGAATATTCTTCAATATCTTTACCATTTATGATTATATTTCCGGCTTGTTTCTCATAAGTTTTGTTTATAAGGTTGATTATTGAACTTTTACCTTGTCCAGATTTTCCAACGATAGCAGTAATTTTATTTTTTTCGAAAAGAATATTTAAGTTTTCAAATAGTTTACAATTGTCTTCATATGAAAAAGATACGTCTTTAAATTCAATTTCAATACCTTCTGATGGGTCTAGGGGTTGATCACCAAATACTTCTTTTTCGTATTTATTATATTCTAATATGTCAAATAATCTTTTTGCTGACACATTTCCGTTTGCAATATAATATCTCAAATCAGATACTGCTCTAATAAATTCGTTTATATTAGATTTATAAACATATACAATTAAAAATGTTTCAACCAAAATCATTTTATTTTTAATTAATAATAGTGTTAATGCAAACAAACCAAAGGTTAAAACAGCTTTCACACTATCTCTTACTCTATTCCAAGTTCTTCTAATATGTGTATATTTTGAAGCTGATTTTAGGTAGTTGCTAGCATGAATGTCTGTTTCTTTTGAGAATTCTTCGGCAACATTAAAATTTTTTATATCTCTAATGCCTTTAACACCTTCATTATAAATAGAAATTATCTTATCTTTATTCTTGCTTTGAATTTCTCCAAATTTTTTAAACTCTCTAACAGCAAAAATATCGATAATATAAAGAATCAAAATTGTTAAAATTGTGTATAAACCGACCCATATATTTAGTACTAAAATATATATAATAAATGAAACATTTAGCAATATACAAGATAGACAATCGGTAATAAAATCATAACTTTCAGCAACTGCATAGCAATCTTTGTCAAGTCTTGAAATAAACGAACCACTTTGTTCATTATTAAAATGATGAGTTTTTATTTTTGTTAAATTCTTGAAAAGTTTGTGTTTTATATCAAAATTTACTCTTTCATTTAGTTTTAAAACAGTATCGGACCAAATATTTGTTATGATGTTAATTATGATAATTAAAACTACAAGCACACCTGCCATAATAAGAATTTTTGCATAAGGAAAGTCTTTTAAAATTTCTGTAAACGAAGCTAAAATTTTTCCTTCTAATATAGGTGGGAGTAAAGAAAGTACGGCATATAATATGCTTAATATAGCAACTGCTATAGTAAGTTTTATATGTTTTTTATAAAAAACTAATGATTTTAGAAGATAATGAGTTTTCTTTTTTTTCATTTGTTTTATCCTTTTTTATTTATATAAAAAGTAAAACACTATCAATATATCTAGATAGTGTTATGCTATGCTAAATACAATATATAGTTAATTTTGTGAAATATCATTATTTAAAAATTGAGGTTCACAAGTTATATTTATATTTAGTTTTTTAAGTGTATTTTCTTCTGCTTGACTAATTATATATGTTACATGTGCTTCACAACCAGCAAGTTTAGATATTTCATTTAATGCAAGTTTTGCTTTTTCATTTTTGTTAGCAGAAACTGACAATGCTATTAAAATATCATCAAGGTTGAGAATACTATTTTTTTCTTTTAATACGTTTTTTCTTAGGTTAACAATAGGTAAAAGAATATCATCTGATATAATATCAAAATCATCTCCAAGTCCTGATAAGAATCTTAGGGCATTTAATATTACTGCACCACAGGCAGAAACAACAGACTTAGTTTTTCCATAGACAATTTTGCCATTTGGGAGTTCAAGGGCAATACATGGATAACCACTTTCTTTACTGCATTTTATAGATTTTTCTGTTACTGTCAACATTTTTGTATCAAGTTCTGTTTCAGCCATAATAAAGTGCATTCTATTTAATGTTTCAGCTGAAGCTTGTCCTTTTTTGTAATCGCATTCAGTATTGTAATATCTTCTTATTATTTCTTTGTTAGCAGCTTCTCTAACAACTTCATCATCTGTTATTGCATCTGCTATCATATTTACACCCATATCAGTAGGTGATTTATAAACATCTTCGCCAGTTATTCTTTTTAATATTTTAGAAAGAATAGGGAATACAGCTATATCTCTATTATAGTTTACAGCAAGTTGTCCGTAGCTATTAAAATGATATGGATCTATTTGGTTAATATCTTTTACATCTGCTGTTGCAGCTTCGTATGCTTCATTGATTGGGTGTTTTAAAGGTAAATTCCAAACAGGGAAAGTTTCAAACTTTGCAAATCCTGCTCTAACATTTCTTTTATATTCATGATATAGTTGACTAAGACAAGTTGCTAATTTTCCACTTGCAGGGGCAGGAGAAGTAACAACTACCAAAGGTCTACTTGTTTCAATATATGGGTTTGCGCCATATCCTTCTTCTGAAACAATTGTATCAACTTCATTTGGATAACCTTTTGTATGTTTATGGTAGAAAACTCTTTCTCCATTCATAAGTAATTTGTTACCAAATTTTGTAGCAGAAGATTGACCTTTAAACATTGTAATTACAAATGCAGAGATAAATAAACCTAAGTCTCTTAAGTTTTGAATAAGTCCTAAAACTTCGTTTTCGTAACTTAAACCAAGGTCTGCTCTAGTTTTATTTTTTTCAATATCATTGGCGCTAATACAAAAAATAACTTCAACTTTATCCTTAAGTCTTTCAAGTAGTTTTAATTTTGCATTTGGATCAAACCCAGGGAGAACTCTTGATGCGTGATAATCATCAAATAATTTTCCACCAAGTTCTAGATATAATTTGTCATTAAATTTATCAATTCTTTCTAGTATTTTTTCACTTTGAAGTTTTAAATAAAGTTCATTATCAAAACCTATTTTATTATTTTTCATAAATCAATCCTCCTTTTTAATATTTTTTTGAGTTAATTCTGTTATGATTTTCCAAATTTCATCTACACTTTCAGACCAAGTTCTGTATAAATGTTTGTATGCGTTTTCTGAAACAGTTTGGTATAATTCGTTATTTGTAATAACTTCATAAATTTTGTTACAGAAATCTTTTGCATTACTTTTTGATATAAAGCCATTAAAATTATCTGTAATTTGTGAAGCTGCACCAGTATTTTCAACAAAAACTGTTGGAGTTTTTTGTGCTGCTGCTTCAAATTTAATTAAACCATCAGTATCATAATGTGATGGAAATAATAACAAATCTGCTCTTGCATAAATTTTCTTTAAGAATTCTTTATCAGTTATTTTTCCTGTTAAGATAACTTCATTTTCTAGTTTTAATTTGTTTATTTTTTTTATAAAATATTTTTCTTCTCTACCACTACCAATAAGTAAAAATTTAAAGTTAGTATACTTTTCTTTAAGTAAAGCTAATGAATCTAAAATTAAATCTATATTTTTAAGCTTATTTAATCTTCCAACAAAAGTAAATACTTTTAAATCAGGGGAGAAGTTGTATTTTTCATTAACATCTTTTTTAGCTTCTTCCAAGTTCTCTAAAGGTTTCATATCAGTAGCGTTTGGAACTACAACTGTTTTTGCTTTTAATTTATAATCATTTATAAATAAATCTTTTGTAAAAGAATTTACTGCAACGCACAAGTCACTCTTATTAAATACACTTATAGTAGATTTTAAAAGCATAGATGTTAAAAGTTTAGAGTGAGTTGCTTTATAGAAGTCTCTTTTAAATTGGGAGTGTAAGTGTGACATAATTGGAATATTATGTTTTTTTGCATATTTTATACCAATTTTTGCAATTGTTGATGGTGAATGAAAATATACTAAATCTAGATTACTTTCGTTTAAAATCTTTTTAAATTTTTTATCAAGACCAGGAAGAGCAAGGTCATAATCTAAAAAATAAACAGGTAAAATTTTACTTCTAACGGTTGTGTAAGGATGTTGCATAGTATCTTTTTTACCAGGTCTAGGTTTAACAGTAAATACTGTTATATCACATCTATCAGATAATAATTTTGCTTGAGTATCTACAACATTAATTACTCCATCTACCATTGGATAAAAAGTGTCAATAAATAATCCTACTTTAAGTTTTTCCATAAGTTCTCCATTATTTAAATATATAATATCATAATATAACAAATTAGTAAATTAAATAAAAAAAATAATTTTTAAAGTTGTATTAAAATAAAAAAAATAAGCAAATTAAAATTATGGAACTAACTAAAAGTCTTTATTTTTTGATACCAACTTTTTTTATAATATTAATTTGTTTTCCTATATTTTTTGAAGTAAGGTGTGGTTATAATCCTTTGAAAAATAAGGGGATAATAGCAATATATATTTTGAAAATAAAAATACTATATTATTTTTATCATATTTACGGAAAATATTTAGTTATAGAAAATGAAAAGGAAACCAAAAAGTTTGAGCTTGAATTTAGTAATCCTAGTTTTATTATAATAGAGGAGTTTATTAAACAAGTTGTAAAGAAAATTAAAGTAAAAGTTTTGTATGTTTATTATAACATAGGTTTAAATGATGCGTTTTATTCAGCATTATTTTGTGGTTTATTAAATACAATTTTGACAATATTTTTTACATTTTTAAAAAATAGGAAGCCAACTGCATCTATGTGTATTTATGATACTGTTTCATATAATAAGCTCTTAACAGAAATTGTTTTTCGTGGACAAATTTCAATTTCTTTGTTTGATGTTGCATATTCTTATCTAATGTCGGTTATTATAATAAAAAGAAAAGTTAGAAACAATATTTAGATATAATACGCAAGTTTACTAACAATATATGGAGGTGGTATGCAATTTTATAGTGGTTCAGATACAATAAGCGAATTAATTCAAAATTCAATGGATAAGATAAAAAGTATTGTTGATTCTAGTACTGTTATAGGAGAAAAATTAGAAACATCTGATGGTACTATTATAATCCCAATTTCAAAAGTAACAGTAGGTTATGTTGTTGGTGGTGGTGAATATGCTGATTTGTCTTCGAGAAGAGTTGCAAATCATTTTCCACTAGCTGGTGGTTCAAGTGGAGGTATGAGTGTTACTCCAGTTGGTTTTTTAGTGGAAACAAAAGGTGAAGTTAGTTTTATTAATGTTGAAAATAAATCACTTTATCAATCTATTCTTAATGTATTTAATAACTTTGTTTCAAAGATGGGAAAACAGGAGGAAAAGGGAAATGATGAAACGAAAGATTAGTTCTTTTGTTGTTTTATTTCTTGTTGGAATAATTTTATCCTTTTCGTTTAATTTTTCAACTAATTATGTTGATGCATATTCAACTTCTGCTAAAGCAATGTGTTTGATAGAAGCTTCTTCAGGTAGAGTTTTATTTAATAAAAATGAAAATCAAAAATTACCTATGGCAAGTACTACAAAAATAATGACAGCAATTACAGCAATAGAGAACTGTAAAAATTTAGATGAAAAATTTGAAGTTTCAAAGAGAGCAATTGGAATCGAAGGAACCTCATTGTATCTTAGAGAGGGTGATAAATACTCAATGAGAGAACTGTTATATGCTTTGATGTTAATTTCTGGTAACGATGCAAGTGTTGCTATAGGTGAAAGAATTAGTGGAGAGTTTGAAAGATTTGTAGATCTTATGAATGATACTGTAAAAAAAATAGGTTTAAAAAATTCTCACTTTGAAAATACTCATGGGTTAGATGCAAAAGGACATTATACTTCAGCTTATGACTTGGCTAAAATAACAGCTTATGCTTTAAAGAATCCTATTTTTGAAGAAATTGTTTCAACTAGAAATATTAAGATTACTAATGGTAAAAATAATGAAGTTAGATATTTAAAAAATAAAAATAAACTTTTAAACACATTTGAAGGGTGTAATGGTGTTAAAACTGGTTATACTGATGATGCAAAAAGGTGTTTAGTTGCAAGTGCAAAGAGAGATGGTATGCAACTTGTTTGTGTTGTTTTAAATTGTAGACCTATGTTTGAGGAATGTTCATCACTTCTTAATCAAGCATTCGAAAAATATAAAATGTATAATTTAACAAAAGGTTTAGAAATTAAAACTCAACTTAATGTTGAAGATGGAAGAAAAGGTTTTGTAAAAATGGGAAAGAAAAAAGATTTTCTTTATCCATTAAGAGATGATGAGTTTTCAAAGATTAAGTATGAACTATCTTATGATAAAAACTTAATTGCACCTGTTAAGAAAGGTGAAAAAGTTGGAGAATATAAAATTTATTTTGATAATGACTTGCTATTTTGTGAAAAAATCTATACAATTGAAAGTGTTAAGACAATGAGTTTTTTACAAAAACTTAAGAAGATGCTTTCTAATTGGTAATTGTCTTAATTTTAAGGATAATTATGATGAGATTAAATAAATTTTTAAGTGGAAGCGGAGTTGCTTCAAGAAGAAAATGTGATGAATTAATTTCTCTTGGACTTGTTAAAGTTAATGGGAAAATAGTAACTGAACTTGGAACAGTTATTAATGAAAGAAAAGATAAAGTAGAATATGACGGAAAAGAAATTTCTCTTCCGTCTTCTCTCATTTATATTAAGCTTAATAAACCAAAGGGTTATGCTTGTACTGCAAAAGATGAATTTGGAAGAAAAACTATATATGATTTAATTGATACTGATGAAAGAATTTTTTCTATCGGAAGACTTGATTACGACACTGAAGGTTTGATATTGCTTACAAATGATGGTGATTTTGCAAACAAGATTACACATCCATCTTTCCATATTGAAAAAGAATATAAAGTTAATATTGAAGGTGAAATAAAAGAAAGTGAACTTGCAGTTTTAAGAAAAGGTGTTGTAATTGATGGTAATCGTATGCCAACAGCAAGAGTTAAAAAACTTACTTTTGAAAACAATGTAACAAAACTTTCTGTTATTATTGATGAAGGTCAAAATAGACAAATAAGAAGAATGTTTGAAGCTATTGGAAAAAGTATTAAAATGCTTAAAAGAGTTAGAATAATGAATGTTGGTCTTGGTGGACTTAAAAGAGGTGAATATAAAGATTTAACTCAACAAGAGTTATCTAGCTTAATGAGGGCTATATGCAAATAGCAGTTATAGGAGCAGGTGCTTCAGGTCTTATGGTAAGTGGAAGACTTACTAGTTTAGGTAATGAAGTAACGTTATTTGAAAAAAATGAAAAGGTTGGTAAAAAGCTTTTTATTACAGGAAAAGGAAGATGTAATTTAACTAATCTGTGTGATAATGAAGAATTTTTATCAAATGTCATAAGAGGAAATAAGTTTTTAAGAAGTGCTATAAATCATTTTTCTACATATGATTGTTACTCTTTTTTTGAAGAGCTTGGGTTAAATTTGAAAGTAGAAAGAGGAAATCGTGTTTTTCCTTTTTCTGATAAATCTAGTGATGTAATAAAAACTTTGGAAAAATTTTGTAAAAATGTAAATATAAAATATAATACTGAGGTTTTAGATATAATAAAAAAAGAAAATAAATTTGATTTGGTTACATCAAATGGATTTTATTCTTTTGATAAAGTAATTGTATCAACTGGTGGAAAATCTTATTCTTTAACAGGTAGTACAGGTAAAGGTTATGAAATTGCAAAAAAGTTTGGACATGAAGTTATTGATTTAAAACCAGCTCTAGTTGCTATTGAAGTAAAAGATGATTTTATATCAAAATTGCAAGGTTTATCTTTAAAAAATGTTGAAATTTCATGTTTTAATAGAAAATTTAACTTTTTTGGTGAAATGCTTTTTACCGATAAAGGTATTAGTGGTCCAATTGTTTTATCTCTTTCAAGTTATATAAATAGAATTAATGTTGATGATTTATTTATAGATTTTAAGCCAGCTCTTGATAAAAAGCAGTTGGAACAAAGATTGCTAAGAGAGTTTGATGAAAATAAAAATAAAAATATTTATTATATTTATAAAGGACTTTTTCCTTCAAAATTAGCTGATATATTTGGAGATATTGTTGGGATTAAAAGTGATAGAAAAGTAAATTCAATCACAAGGGTTGAAAGAGAAAAAATTATTGACTATATAAAATGTTTTCCATTGAAATTTAAAAAATTTTATGCACTTGATACTGCGATTGTAACTAGTGGTGGTGTAAGTTTAGATGAAATTAATCCGAAAACTTTTCAAAGTAAATTATGTGATGGATTATATTTTATAGGGGAAGTTTTAGATATTGATGCCTTGACCGGTGGGTTTAATTTACAAATAGCTTTTGCAACTGCGATGTCTTGTGCTGATAATTTAAAATAAAGATAGAGAATAAAGGAGAAAGATATGTTATTAAGAATATTACAATTTTTATTTTATTTGCCATTATCTATCTTGTATCCAACAAGAATAAAGGGGAGAAAAAATTTACCAAAAGGTAGATGTGTTATAACAAGTAATCATAGATCTAATTGGGATTCTGTTTTATTTGTTTTACATACTTTTGAAAAAAAGAGAGTGCTTGCAAAAAAAGAACTTTTTAAAAATAAATTAGTTGGAGGAGTTTTAAAAAGTATTGGAGCATTTCCTATAGATAGAACAAAAAATGATTTGACAGCTATAAAAACAGCATTAAATGTTTTAAAATCTGATAAAAAGCTTTTGATGTTTCCAGAGGGTACTAGAAATAAAGCTGAAGATGAAAATACTATGTCTCAAGTTAAGAGTGGGGCAATTATGTTTGCTATAAAAACAAAATCTCCAATAGTTCCTCTTTGGATAAATAAAAAACCTAGAATTTTTAGAAGAGTTACATATAAAATTGGAGAACCTTTTGAACTCACTGAATTTTATGATCAAAAGATTAATCAAGAGGTTCTTGCAAAGGGTTGTGAAATTCTAGAAGAAAAAATGTTAGAATTAAGAGATAAAAAATAGAAAATGAACTCTATTTTTTATTTTTTTTATAGGATATAAAATATTTTAAAATAATTAAAATACTTTGACATGTTAAAAATTAGTTTGTTATAATAAATTATAAAGGATGTGAAAATAATGGAAGATGAAAAATTTAATTTAAACTCCATTGATAAAACATTTGCATTTTATAAAAAAGGACAAATGTTTGATGGAGTTGTTGTTATCAAAAGAGATAAAGGTGTACTTTTCAATATTGGTGGAAAAAATGATGCGTTTATACCTTGTGAAGATTTTGATAATTATGATGCTATCAAAATAGGTGATAGATTTAAAGTTGTTATAACAAAAAATAAAAATGAAGAAGGTTTTATTGAAGCTTCAAAAAGAATTGCAGATGATTTTATATTAGGTAATCAAACTGTACAAAAATTAAGACTTGGAAGTAAATTTAGTTTTATTGCTCTTGAATTTAATTCTGGTCTAATTTCAAAAATGGGAGAATGGAAAGTTATTATTCCAACAAAAGAAGTTTCTTTGAATTATGTTCCAAACTTTGAAAAATTGGTTGGAAAACAAATGGAAGCAGTTGTTACAGAAATTAACAACGAAACAAAAGAAATTGTTGGTAGTGTAAGGTTATTACAAGAACAAATTAAGGTTGCAACAGAAAATAATTTCTGGAATTCAATTTTTATTAATAAGATTGTTAAAGGTGTTGTAAAAAGAATTTTAAATTATGGTTGCTTTGTTGAAGTTGATGGGGTGGATTGTTTCTGTCATATTTCAAATTTAGCTTACGAAAGAATTTCTAATCCAGATGAAGTTGTAACGTTAAATCAAGAGTATAATTTTAAGATTATAAATATTGATCATGAAAACAAAAAGGTTGAATTGTCATTAAAAGCTTTAATGGAAGATCCAAAACTTACAAAGATAAAAGAATTAGTTTCTGATGAAGTTTATACAGGTGAAGTTATAAAGTTATTACAATTTGGCGCTATAATAAAGTTAGATAATTCAGTAACTGGATTGCTTCACATTTCAAATGCAACAGAAAATAAAGAAAAGAAAATTTATGAAATTGTAAAGAATGGAGATAGAGTTTCTGTAAATGTTGTTTCTGTTGATTTGGAAAATATGAGAGTTTCATTTGAATTAGAACAAAAGGTTGATTAGTATGGAATTTGAAAGTGTAGTAAATGGAAGAAAGAGTGTAAGAAATTTTGTAGAAACAGAAATTTCACAAGAAGATATATATAAAATTATAGAATGTGCAAATCTTGCACCTTCTTGGAAAAACTCTCAAACACCAAGGTATTATGTAATTTTGTCAAAAGATAAAATTTCAGAATTTAGTGAAAAATGTCTTCCTTCTTTTAATAGAGAAAATTGTAAAGGAGCAGGAGCTTTAATTGTAACTACTTTTGTAAAAAATATTTCAGGCTTTAATAGAGATGGTGAAAGTCAAAATAATTTAGGAAATGGTTGGGGTTGTTATGATCTTGGTCTTGCTACTCAAAATCTTATATTAAAAGCTTATGAACTTTCTTATGGTTCTTTGATTATGGGAATTAGAGATGAAAATTTGATTAGAAAATTTTTAAATATACCAAATGAAGAAGAAGTTGTTTCTGTAATTGCTTTAGGTGGGTATGATGGAGATGTTCAAAGACCTGCAAGAAAAGATGTTCAATCAATAATGAAAATAATATAAAATAAAAGTCAAAATAGACTTTTATTTTTTTTACTAAATACAATATGTATTATTTAATAATACATACAATATATTGTGGTATTATGTTATAAATTTATATTCTTTGTAGGATAATAAAAATATGAGATATTTTAATTATCATGCAAAAATAAAAAAGTTAATTTGTGAAGGTCATTTAGTTGATTTTGAAATAGTTGAGAAATGGAATAATATTTCTCCTGCCTTAATTTTGTATTTTGATAATAGTAAACCAATGCCTATTCGTGAATATAGATGGAATGAATATTTTGACTTGATTAATGAGAAAAAATAAAATTAATTTTAATGAAAATTTACTTTGATATAAATTAAAGTTATGTTATACTCTCAAAAGAGTGTAAAACTTAATCAAAAGAAAAAGAGGTATTTATGATTAACATTGCAATTGATGGTTTTATGGGAAGTGGAAAAAGTACACTTGCTAAAGGATTGTCTAAAAAATTAAATTTTAAAGTACTTGATACAGGTGCGATTTTTAGAGCGATTGCTTGTGCTTATGATAAAAAAGGGCAAGACGAAGTTGATGAAGATTTATTAAAATCTATTATTGATAAAATTGTAGTAAAGGTTGTTTTTATCGGAGATGAACAACACGTGTTTGTTGACGATGAAGATTACACAAGTGAACTTAGAAGTGAAAAAATAAGTTCTCTTGCATCTAAAATTTCAGCAAAATCTTTTGTTAGAGAAAAGTATTTAGATATTGCAAGAGACTTTGCAAAAAATAATGATTGCATAATGGAAGGAAGAGATATTGGAACAGTTGTTATGCCAAATGCTGATGTTAAATTTTTCTTAACTGCTGGAGAAAGTCAAAGAGCAAAAAGAAGATTTGATGAATTGGTAAATAAAGGTGTCGCAGTTGATTTTGATAATGTTTTAAAAGATTTAAAAGAAAGAGATTATAGAGATTCTCATAGAGATATTGCTCCATTGAAACCTGCAGAAGATGCTATTACTATTGATAATGCAGATATGACATTAGAAGAAACTGTTGATTATTGTTACGACATTATTATAAATAAAATTAATAAGTAATAATAAATAATTATATAAATCATATAAAATTTTGGAGGATAAAATGGTTATAGCTATTGATGGTCACGTAGGAAGTGGAAAAAGTACTTTAACAAAATATTTAGCAGAAAAGTTAAATTTTCGTACTTTCAATACTGGTTCTATGTATAGAGGAATTGCTTGTGAATTTATAAGTAGAGGGTATAAGGAAGAAGATATTTCAGAAGAATTTATGAAAAATTTTTCTGATAATTTAGGTGATTTACATATTTTCTTTGATGATAACAATTTGCAACATGTTGTTGTAAATGGTACAGATTATACAGATTCATTAAGAAAAGAAGAAATAAGTATAATGTCAGCAAAAGTTTCACCTTTTTCTGTTATTAGAGAAAAAATTGTTAAGATTCAAAGAGATTTTGCAAAAAATAATGATTGCATAATGGAAGGAAGAGATATAGGAACGGTGGTTTTGCCTAATGCTGATTTAAAATTATTTGTTACAGCGTCAAAAGAAGTTAGAGCAAAAAGAAGATTTGATCAGCTTAAAGAACAAGGAAAAGAAGTTGATTACAATGAAATTTTATTAGCTTTAGAGGAAAGAGATGAAAAAGATGAACATAGAGAAGTTTCTTCTTTGAAACCTGCAGAAGATGCTGTAATTTTAGATACTTCAAATCAAACTTTAGAGGAGAATATTGATAGTTGTTTAGAGATTATTAATAATATAAAAAACAAGATAAAAAACAAGATTTAATTATTGTATAAAATAGTTCACATTATATGTGGACTTTTTTTATAATGATTTTATATACAAATAAAAAATTATATGTTATAATATATAAAGTAAAAAATGTTTAAAGGGAGAAAATATGTCTTTAAAATCTAAAAAAGGAAAAATTCTTACTATTATTCTAGTTTTGTTATTAGTTGTAGCTGGAGGAGTTGGAGGTTATTTTCTATTTCGAAATTATATAAAAGATAATGAATTAATTTTTGATTACGAAAAAGGAGAAATTGCTAATTCACGTGTTGAATCTGCGCAATATGAACCTGATATTAATAAATTTATTGAAAATAATCCAAATTCTGAACAAGTAACACAATCGATCAAAGGTGATTCTGATAATGTTGTTGCATTATCTTCAAGTCCAACAAGTGGTGTAAATATGACTGTTGAAGAATTTTCTGAATTGGTTGATGAATATGGAACAATAGAAAATTATGCAGGAGCTGGAAAATATTTAGGGTACGATATATATGAAATAAAAAATGAAATTGCATATGTAACAAAAACTGTGCCAGCTTTTAACCAGTGGTTTAGAATGCCAACTATGAGAGAGAATGAAGGATATGTAAGTATACCTTATTATGAGGGTTGGGCATATTATTTAGAATTAAATTTGGATCCATTAGTATTATCAATTACTCGTGTTTGTTGGTGTACAAGAAGTGCTTATTTGGATTTTGAAAATAAAACTATTGTTGAAGATCATGATGATGGTACTAGCTTTGTTCAATATGAAATAATGAAAACAAATTATTATAATGATGAAAATGGTGATGAAGTTGTAGAATGTTTTATATATTCAGTAGGTGTTGATAATGTTGAAAATGGTGGAACTTGTAATACAAAAGAAAGTGATTATTTTCCGTTTGAATATCAATATTTAAAAAATGTAAAAGATAAAACATTAATTAAGTATCATATTACAGTAGCAACTAGATATGCAGATAATGATTCAGTAATGGAAGATTTTGATTTTGGTGAATATAATAATAGTGGAATGGATATAAGGGGGCTTAATCCTTATGGAGTAAGAAGAGAATTTACTATTATTAATTATGATGGCTATGTTAATATTGACTTAACTAAAATTGATCAAAATTTTGCAACATTAGATAATTTGATTGCTGATGGTTCAGTAAGTTTTGATATTTCAAGTTTAAACATACAAAGATTGGTTAAAAATATAGGGTTATCACAAGAAGAATATACTTCAAGTAATTCTGCTTATCAATTGATGGATAAAATTGCAAAACAAATTATAGATAATTTTGAAATAAAAAATAATTGGGCTAAAATCTATAAAGATAGTACAGAAGCTATTGAAATAGAATTAATAAAAGGGCCTTTCTATGGTCAAAAATTACCATTTTCTTACCTTCGTTCAAGAATAGGGTTTTATGGTAAAACAAAAATTAATTATGACTGTGATGTGTCAATAACTAATCCAAATTTATTGAAAAGAGGAGCTGAATATTCATTAAGTTTAGCTTTAAAATCTGAGGAAGATTTATATATAATTGCTACAGATTATCATACTTTAGAATTAAATACAGAGATGTCATATATTCAATCTTATATAAATTGGGGTGAATTGACAGGGATTAATATAGATAAAGATGGTGAATATACTTTGGTGATAGTATTTACTCAAAAAATTAATGGTAAAGATGTAGTAATACTTGATACAAATGAACCTGCTTATATTACAACTTTTATGGGATTTGATATACCAGATACAATTGATAGTAATAATGTTACACATTCATATTCAACAAAAGGAGTCGGAGGAAAGTTGGTTGTAACTGTTTCTTCAAATAATGGTTAAGATTTTTGTAATAAATAAATAGTTTATTATTTAAGAGAAAATAAAAAACGAAAGTTAAAAAATAGACTTTCGTTTTTTTTATTAAATATTAATTTATAATATTAAACCACCATCAACAGAAATATTTTGACCAGTGATAAAACTAGCTTCATCACTGCTTAAAAAATATACAATATTTGCTATATCATTACCATTTCCTAATCTTTGAAGAGGTGTGTTATTTTTTATATCTTCTTTTTCTTCAAAAGATAAGTTGTTATTCATTTTTGTATCAATAAAACCAGGGGATACACAATTAACATTTATATTGAAGTTTCCAACTTCCAATGCTAAAGATTTTGTAAAAGTATTTATTGCAGATTTACTAGCAGAGTAAACACTTTCGCATGAACAACCATAGTTTGCTAAGAATGATGAAATGTTAACAATTTTTCCAAATTTGTTTTTAATAAAATGAGGTAAAATTTCTTTGCAGCATAAAATTGTTCCAATAAGATTTATATCAATAATTTTTTCAATTTCATTACTTTCCATTTCAAAAACTAATTTTTGTTTTTGTGAAATTCCTGCACAATTTATTAAAGTTGTTACATAATTAAAATCGTTAATAATTGTATTAAAAACATTTTTAATTTCAGCTGTTTCTTCTAAATTTAATTTATAAGATTTAACTTTTATATTAAAAATTTTTTCAAATTCTTCGCAATATAAAATAGGATTTGAGTTATAAATTAATGCTAAATTATATCCATTTTCTGCAAATTTTAAAGCAATCTTTTTTCCAATTTCTCCAGATGCTCCAGTAATAATAACTGTTTTTTTTATCATTTTTTCTCCTTATTTTATAAAAATATATGTAAATTTATGTGATTTTACTAAAAAAAGATAAAATCTATAAATATTAAGTTTTAATTTTAAATTATTATAAAAATATCTTTTTTAGAATGTAAATTTATATAAATATACTTTAATAAAAACTGTTTAAATATATAAAAATTATTATTAAAAATTTTTATTTATTGTATCTTTCATAACCCCACCAATCCGGAGTTAATTCATTTAAAGTTATAGTTGTTCTTGTTTTGAAATCTGTTAAAATTTCCATATCTTTATTTTTGTCAGATAATTGCAAAAAGAATTCTCTGCAAGCTCCACAAGGAGTCCAGCCACCAGTTCCATCTGGTCCACCAGCTCTAAAGCATACTAATCTTTTTACAATTTTTTGACCACTTTGAATATACATATTTAAAGCAGCAACTCTTTCTGCACATAAGGCAATTACACCACTTGCACCTTCTATACAAAAACCACTATAAATTTCTCCATTTTCTGATTCTAAAGCGCATGCAACATGGTGTGCTGTTATAAATGGGGAAATGTCTTCTGGAGCATATTGTTTTTCAGCTTCTTCTATTAATTTTGACCAAATATCTTTTTCCATAAATTCTCCTTATTTGAATAGTAACATAATTATAAAAAAAATCAAAATAAAGTTAAAGTGTTGATAAATTAAACTGATTGATAATAAATTATAAGGGGACTGAAATAAAAAACAAACCTAATTTTAGGTTTGTTTTTGTTATTTAGAAAAGGAATGTTTTTTATAAAAAAATCCAAACAAAAATTTGGACTTTTTTATTTATGGTGGGAAGAGATGGATTCGAACCATCGAAGACATAGTCGACGGATTTACAGTCCGTTGCATTTGGCCGCTCTGCAACCTTCCCATTAAAAAATCCAATATAAATTGGATTGGAGCTGGTGATAGGAATCGAACCTACAACCTGCTGATTACAAGTCAGCTGCTCTACCGTTGAGCCACACCAGCATAGTGTATATTAAGTTGGCGACCTGGAAGGGACTCGAACCCTCGACCTCCAGCGTGACAGGCTGGCATTCTAACCAACTGAACTACCAGGCCGCATATTGGTGGGACTAACAGGGCTCGAACCTGTGACCCCCTGCTTGTAAGGCAGGTGCTCTCCCAGCTGAGCTATAGTCCCGGGATATATGGTGACCCATAGGGGAATCGAACCCCTGTTACCGCCGTGAAAGGGCGGTGTCTTGACCGCTTGACCAATGGGCCATATGTAATT
>JAFTYD010000025.1 GCA_017464845.1 Clostridia bacterium | reverse complement strand
TTGTCTCATTAATCCTGTTATACTTGTTTGTCCTTCACTTCTTGGATATTTCTTATTCATTTCCTCTTTAAATTTATAGAATTTATCAATAAATTCTTTCCATGCTGCATTTTCTTTATCTATTTCTTCACGTCTTCTTAAATAGTCTTGCCAATATGCTTCATGGTCAAAATTTCCATCATCATCTACAAATTGTGAAGTGTATTCAATATCCCTTTGTCTATCTTCTTCATCTGAAAAATTTATAGAATCTAAATATTCTAATTGCTCTTCTATTGTCATATTTTCCATCTTTTCTAAATCTTCTAATGTTAAATCTTTCATATTTTTCTCCTTTTAACTTCTCTTTTATATTACCACCAAATCTTCTTGTTGTCAATACAACTATGCTTTCATATATTCTCTTTTGAGATTTTTCACTTTCGTTCAAGATGACAACATAAAGTGTCATTCTGAGTGCACAAAATACCGAAGTAACTCAAAATTAAAATAAAAAAAAATTGGTTTCCCAATCTTTAAATTTAATCTTTTTTATCCTCACCTTCATTGATTTTTAATGTTACTGATGGTGCATTTATTTCTTCTATCCATTTCTCTACTCTTTCATGTTTCTTTCTCATATGTTCTAGTTGTTCTTCTTGTGTCATCTTGCTCATCTTTTCGTCTTCTTCTCTTCTCTCTTTTCTGAGTTGTCTCATTAATCCTGTTATACTTGTTTGTCCTTCTCTTCTTGGATATTGTTTCTCTATTTCTTCTAAATTTTTATTTAATTTTTTTGCTCCTTCTATTAATTTATCCCAACCTTCCATATCTCCAAATTCTTTATTTATTTCTTCACGTTCTCTTAAATAGTCTTGCCAACTCGCTTCAACATCAAAGTTTCCATCTTCATCTACAAATTGTGAATTATATTCTATAATTTTTTTCTCATCTTCTTCAGTTAGCGGATCTACAGAATCTAAATATTCTAATTGTTCTTCTATTGTCATGTTTTCCATCTTTTCTAAATCTTCTAAAGTTAATTTTCCCATATTTTTCTCCTTTTAACTTCTCTTTTATATTATCACTAAATCTTCTTGTTGTCAATACAACTATGCTTTCATATATTCTCTTTTGAGATCTTTCACTTTCGCTCAATATGTAATTATTGATTGTATTCATATTATATCAAATCTCCTTTTTGAAATACAAAAAGTTGAAGATATTTTTCTCCAACCTCAATTTAATTTTATTATACCTTTTCTCAAAATCAACATTTTACTGACACTTATTTCTCATATTTTCTAGAAAACTAAGTTTCAAAAAATAAAAAAGATGGCTTAGTTGCCACCTTTTTCAATTGTTTCTGTTTTTGTTTGTTTCTTTGTTTGTTCATTATTATGTTTTGCATCGTACTCATCATGTCTTTCATCAACTCTTGTTTGAATCGCATCAAAAATTACATATTTAGCATCTTCATCAATTTCAAAAAGTTTATCAAAATCTTGCTTACTACTTTCGTATATATGACTTCCAAAACCTTCTTTAAAACCTTGTCTTGATGATAAATAATTTATTATTTCTGCTTTCTTGTTTTCAATTTCAGTTTCTGAAAGTACTGGAGGATTTGCATTAATCATTTCAAATTGTTCTTTTAAATGAACAGAAAGTGGATTTTTGTCAAATTCCATTACGCTCAAAAGTTCTTTAAAATCATTTTCTCCCATCATAGCAAGTTCAAATGAACTTAAATTCCCCTTGTTCTCAACTATCTTTTTAACGATATATGATTTCTTTTCTCTAAGGTCTTCTTTACTATATTTTGACGGATTTTCTTTCATATCTTCATAAAGTTCAAGTATATATTGTCCAAACAAATCTGGTTCATGTTTTAAAATATATCCAATAATATTTGATTTATCATCATAGAATTTTTCTTTAAATTCATCTAATGGAGTTAGCATATTTTTTATCATTTCTTGATTTTTATCAAACAATTCAATTGCAATAGCTTTCTTTTTTGGACTTCCAACAATGATTTTATCTACTTCTTCTTTGTTAGCTTCATAGAACTCTTTACATTTTTCATCAGTAAAGAATACATTACTAAAGATAATCTCATCAATAACTTCTGTTTTACTTTGAACATCTTCTTGTTGATATCTCAATCTCTTTGCAATGCTTACATATTTATCAAGGTCTCCATAAATAAAGTCTTTTCCAACACCATCAACAAAGTGTTTATCTTTTAACATTTTGTCAATAAGTTCAACTTTCTTTTTTGTTAATTCTTCCTTACCTAAGTTCTCTCCTTGTTTAATTTCGTCTAAAATATCTAACCATGCACAATGTCCAATTTCTCTTCTCTTACCTGCAAATTCCATAATTTTTGCAATATTGTTATCAACAACTTCTTCACACTCTTGAGTTATTGTATCATAACCATAAATTCTACTAATCAAATCACGATTTTTATCGAACAATTTTTCTTTATATCTCATGTTCTCTATCTTTTCTTTTAACTCTGTGTTTGATTCCCACTTGTCTCCCATAATGTTCCTACAAGCCATTTCATACATTTGAGCTTGAGTTCCAAGCAACGAAGTTTCTTCGCCATAATAACCTTTAAATATCTCACATAAAGACTTATCATTAAACAATCCAGCAGGATTCATATCATCAACAAGTTGACGAACCAAAAGTTCTGTACCTTGTTTGGTTACACATTCAAAAAGTTCTGGAATAATGCTTGCTGGGAAGTTTGTATCACTACCTTTTGTTCCATAATTAATGTTTTGAAGCATTCTAATACTTATGGCACTTTGAAGTTCCAAACCTTTATCACCTAATTGCTTGTTGCGAAGGAAGATTTCTGCAAAAATATCTGTTTTTTCTTTGTCATCAAGCGATTTAAAGAGAGAAACCATATAACCTTCTTCTCTCATTCTCTTTGCGCCCATTGAACCTGTTAAAGCTTGTTTTACAACACCTTTTCTTAAGTCCTTATCTCTTTCGCAAAGTTCTTGAAGTTTCTTTTGACCATTTTCATCATTCAATGTTGTTAATGATGAATACAAATAATCCATTGATTTTTTATCTAATACACATTTAAGTTTGTCATAGTTTTCAAGTTTATATTGTTCACTTAACCCTTTTATGAAATAAATTGACATATCAAGGTCAAGTTTACCTATATCCATTCCACCTTGGTCAGTAAGTTTTTTATCTTGTTCAGTTGTTTTTTCATTGCTAGCTAAAAGATTTAAAGTTCTTTCAAATACATCTTGAATTGAGTTTCCAAGTCCTGATTTGTAGGTCTCTCCAAGTTTAATTATTTGGTCAATCAATCTTTCTTTTTGACCTTTTTCAAACATATTGTCAGGTGTTTTTGAAAGCAATACATTTCCTATTTGTCCAACAACTTTTTCAGGTTCAACGTCCATAGTTTGTGCAAGTTTTTTAATTGTTTCATCTGACAATTCAACACCTTGTTTGTCAAGTTGTTTCAATCTAAAAAGTATAATTTGCTTTTGAACGTTTTCATAATATATTGGTGCAACATTTCTATTTTGCATTCCAATCTTATCTCTTCCCATAATATGTAAGGTCGCATCTAAAGTCATAGAAAATTTAACAGCATCGTCTCTTGAACAATCAAAAGTATCTGCAAATGATTTATAGAATTTTTCTACATCATTTTCTAAATATGCTTCAATCATTTCAACTGGTGGTTTTTCATCGAAAAGTTGATGAAAATATTTCATTCCACCAGCATAACCTGTATATTCACCATTTGAATTTTTGCCTGCTATGAATTCTGTAAACATTTCATTGAAAGCATAGTTGACATTATTTTTCTGAAGTCCACTTATCACATGATTTTCAGTTAAAGCATGAGAAAGTTCATGTCTTAAATTTTTCTTTAATGCTTCTGAATAAGTTCCATCTTTCTTTATGATATCATCAACATTATACAATTGAATAGTACTAAGCATAGGTTGGAATAAAGCAAGAACAGAATCACTTTCTGGTTCTTTTGTGCAGTCAACAGTAAAGTGATGAGTTTTTTCAAAAATCATTTTACAAAGGTCTTCCTTTATACCTAAAGAAATCAATCTTTCAAAATTTTCATCAAGAGAATCTTTTAAGAGTTTTTTAAGTATTTCAACTTTCTCTTTTGTTATACCATCTTTTGTATCTTTATCTGTAAGTGTTTCTATCACAACTTTAACAGTTTTTGGAGTCTTTTGTTTTTTTGTTGAATTTATTTGAAGGTCATAAACTATTTCAGTGTTTCCTTCATAATTTTCTTGAACTACAGTTTCTGTCTTTTTGTATTCTTTTTTAAAAAGACCTTTTTTTATTACTTCTTCTGCATCATCTACAGTAATTCCGTACATATTTTCAGGGTCAGTTGTAAATAATTTTGTAAGAATTTTTTCTGCTTCAACATCAACAAGTTGCATTCCATCTTGAGTATCATAGTAAAAAACAAATTCACCTGTTTGTTTTGAACGATAAATTCTAACTGTTTTATCGTTAAACTTGTATGGAATAATATAATAATATAATTGATTTAAGTCTTCTTTAGTTACCATACTTTCTCCTTTTCAATTCTCTTTTATCTTAACACTTTTTATACACAATGTCAACTTTGAATTTATTTAAGATTTATATAAAACAACAAAAAAAAATAGGAAATACTAGATTCCCTATTTTTAATTTTATATTAATTATTTTCTCCATTTTCTTCTTCTTGCTTCTTTTGTTGAGCTCTTTGATCTTTCTTAACTTGATTAATAAGAGCAGCAAGTTTTTTATTCATGAAGTCCATACTATCAACATCTTTATTTTTCTTTGCTGTGCTTGCTTGTTTTTTAATGCTTGAAACTTCTTTGTCAAGATTTTTTTCTTCAACCTTTTTTTCAGGTTTATTTAGGCTATTGATAGCAGTTGTCATTTCTTGATTATAATTATCTCTTATTTGATTAACTTTGCTAGTTTCTCTAGCAATTTGTTCCTCAATTGAAGAGATTTCATCATCAGTTGGAGATGGATCTTCAAGATCTATCTTTCTTGGCCTTCCTGGTTTTCTTCCACTAGGAACAGGTTTTTCAACTTTTGTTGTTCCTTTTGGTCTTCCCGGTCTTCTTACAACAACTTCTTCAACTTCCTCATTTTCACCATCATCATAATACTCTTCATCAACTTCAGTAATACGAATTTGTGGAGATTGTTGAACAGGTTGAACAACTGGCTCATTTTGAACTGGTTGAACAACTGGCTCTGGTTTTTGGATATATGAATTTTGTTGTTGAACGAAAGATTGTTGTGGGATAGGTTCTTGAGGTCTTGTAACTTCTTCACGAACTTCAATACGATTTATAGGAGCACTACCACGATTAGCTAAGTAATTAACAAATTCTTCTTCTAATTGTGTTTGCTTTTTTAATTCTCTTTCTTGTTGCATTTTTATATATTCAATTTCAAGTCTATTATTTGTTTTAGCTAATTTTTGATTAAATCTATCAACAAGTTGTCTTGCTATTTGAATTTTTCCTACATATTCTCTAACAACAACATCTGGATCATCTGCATATTTTTCAATATCAAGAACAGGAGATGATTGAACTTCAGGTTCTTCTTCAACGACTGGCTCAGATTCTGTCTCTGGTGCTGGTTGAACAACTGGCTCAGAAACTTCTTCAACAATTTGCTCTGGTTGAACAATCGGTTCTAGTTGTGCGATTTGTTCTTCTTCAACTTGAATAGTCTCTTGTATTACGTTAACAACAGGCTTTTCTTCAATAATTGGTTGAACGACTGGTTGAGGTTCAATTATTTCTTCTTCCTCTATTTCCGGTTGAATTTCATTTTGAACAGGTTGTTGAGCAATTATTGATTCTTCTTCAACTTCTGGTTCCTCTTCAATTTCTACGTTTGGAATAGAAACTTGCTCTTTAACTTCTGGTTCGTTTTGAACTAATTGTTCTTCATCTTCTGGTTGAACTTGAGGAACTGGTTCCTTTCCTAAACTAGCAAACAATCTATCTATTTTAGATTCGAATTTTGTTTCTGGTTCAGCAATTTCTTCTTGTTCCATCTCTTGTTGAACTTCTGGTTCACTTTGAACAGGTGAAGTTACAAGCTCTTCTTCAACGGTTGGTTGAACAAATTGTTCCTCTTCTTCAGGTTCTTCTTCAACTTCTACGTTTGGAATAGAAACTTGTTCTTTAACTTCTGGTTCATTTTGAACAGGTTGTTCTTCAACAATTGGTTGAACTTGAGAAGCTGGTTGACTAGTTTCTGGTTCAGATTGAACAATTGGTTCACTTTGAACTTCTGGTTCAAAATTTTCTTGTTCAAACTCATCATCTATTTCATCAATATCATCTTCGTCATCATCAATATCGTCGTTATCGGTTTTGTCATCGTCGATATCGTCATCGTCTTTTTCTTCAGATTCAGATTTGTCATCATCGTCATCAGATTCTTCATCATCAGACTCATCGTCATCATCTTCGTCATCGAAGTCATCAAAACTAAATCCATTTTGGATATTATTGTCTTCAGTTTCAGTTTCTTCGTTGTCATTATCAAAATCAAAATTAAATGGATTAGCAGTTGGAGGTGTAGTTTCTTCAATTTTGTTTTCTTCTTGAACTTGTGGAACATTTTCCATAGACTCAGATTCACTTTGTAATTCTTGAGTTTCTGGAACATATTTATTTACAGGTTCTTCAACAACTGGCACAGTTTCTGTCTCTGGCTCTGGTTGAACTTCAGGCTCAGAAACTTCTTTTACTTCTGGAATTTCTTCAAAAGCAGATGTTTCTTGAACTTGAGTATCAACTACTGAATCAACTACTCCACTCCTGGGAAATTGGTTATCGTCCCCTTTTTTCTCAGATTGAGTTGACTCTTCTGTTTCAGGAGTTACGCCTTCACTTTGAGTTCCATTTTTTAAGTTATCAACAATGTTGTTTGCCATATTGATAACATCATCTTTTGTATCTAAGTCAGTATAGAATTCAACTTCGTCGAAATTTACTGGCTTTTCTTCTTTTGGTTTATCTTCGGCACTTTCAATAAGTTGACCATCTGGAGAGAACACGTTACCTTCAGCATCGTGATAATTTCCTTCTGGGTCATAGAAAGAACCATTTGCATAAACATAGTTACCGTTTTCATCATAGTGACCATCTACTGGTTGGTCAACTGGAAGACCAAGTCTAGTTTTAAGTTCAACATTGTCAGCTTCGAGGTCTTTTACTTTTTTGTTTAATTCAACAATAACATTTTCTGTATATTCTTTTTCATTAGTTACGAAATCAAATTTGTTTTTAACGAGAAGTTCAACAGCAAGTTGAGCACTCTTACAAATTTTGTTATAGAACTCTTGATATTCATTGGTCATAGCTTTTGATGTACCAACTTTAACATCATCAAGTTCCTTTTGTAATCTTTTAATTTCTTCTTCAAATTCATTCTTTTCAAGCAAGAATCTTGTTGTTTGTTGGTCAAGTTCGCCTTCTAATTGTTCTTGCTTAGCAAGTTCTTGAGTTTGTTGTTTTCTAATGAAGTTACTTTCAATTCTGTTTGTTGTTTCTTCTTGTTGTTGACGAAGTTTGTCAACGTTTTCTTTTGAAACTTGAATTTTCTTATGATAATCTTTTGCAACGTTATCATAGTTTTTCTTTCTTGATTCAATTTCAGATTCAAGTTGAGCAATAAGAGCAAGAGTTTTACCTTGTTTGTTAACAAACTTAGTAGCTTCTTCCATAGCTCTATCTAAAATTCCTGAACCATCAACTCCACAAGAAGCGAAATCGTAAGATTCTGTTTCGATTTTGTTTTCTCTTTCTTTTTCGAATTCTTCTTTTTCTTGTCTAGCTCTAGCATCTAAGAATTCTCTTAAAACAGGAATACCTTTTTGGATTTCTTGTTGAGTGAATAACAATTGATAATCTATGTAACTTGGAAGTTCAACACAAGCATTATCTAAAAATCTATTGAACAATGAAAGATTTTGGTAAAGAGTGTTTAAGTTAACATTCTTTCTTGCTCTTAAGATTATTACAAATATTCCTCCAAGAAGAATAACCAAGAAAGGTAAAATCAATGACAACATCATAGATTGAATACTCAATGAACTAGCTGTTGTATTGCTGTGTGCAAGTCCTAATATAAACAAAAGAACTGCCCAAATAACAGATACCAATGTAAGATTTCTGATATTTGAATTAATGCTACTAGCTTTCAAAGGTTTATCAACAATATTATCTGCAGACATATATGTTGAAGGATTACCTTCTCTGAATAAAATAAATTGTTGCCAATAATGATTTAATCTTTTTGGTGTTTTTGTTTTAACCAAATTATTAAATTCTTTAATATTATCTTCGGTCAGCTTTTTATTTTGAAATAACCAAAGATTTAACTTTTCAATTGATTTTGTTACTCGCATTTCATACGAACTTAATGATTTTAAGACGAAGAAGAATACGAATAATGCTTCTATTGCAAGGCCAATTGAGAATAATAATGTGAATCCGATACTAGAAGAAATGTTTGTGATAAAATTCAAAATTGAGCTTTCAATATCGCAAAGTTGACTCCAAATCATAAAAACCTCCTTTATTTATTTACTGAATTAGTATAACACAACTTTTTTATTATTACTAATAATTTTTAATATTTTTTAATTATTTTATAATTATTCAATAACTTTTAAGGCTTTAATTCAATTAATTTTGAGTTTTTTAATGATAAAATAAATATTTTATCAATTATTACATTGTAACCTTTTTCTATAGCAAGTTTATATAAAACGAGCTGTGTTTTGTATCTTTCAAGAATTTTCTCATCATCATGAATATTTGTAAATTTATAGTCAATCAAAATATTTTCATCTCCAAGTAGAAATAGGTCAACGATACCTTGAATTAAACAGTTTTCTAAGCAGGTTGTATTTTTTATATTTTTCAGTTCCTCTTGCAAAATGAACGACCTTTCTTTGTAAACCTTTTTGTTTTGAGAAAGATTTTTAAGCAGTACAATATTTTTAAAAATAATGTCTATGTTTAACCTGTCAAATTCTTCCTTAAACTTTTCTTGTAAAAATAATACAACATCGTCTTTTGTGTTTATATCTTCAAAATTTACTTGTCTTAATATTTCGTGATACAAAATACCTTCTTCTGCAAGTTCCTCATTATAACTTTGTGAAGTCAATTTTTTGTGACTCTCTGTTTGTAAAATTTGAGTTACTGAGTTTTTTAAATTCATCTTACAAAAATCTTTGTTTTTATATTCAAACTCCAAATAGTCTTTTATTTTATCAAAGTCTTCTTGTTCATAGTTACCTATAACAAACTCTTCTTTTTGGTTTACATTTATATTTTCAACTTCGTCTATTAAACTAAATTCACAATTTGAAATTGTTATGCTTTCGTTATGCAAAAATTCATCAAATTGAGCATTTGTTAAACAATAAAAAATCAAATCAAAATATGTTGTACAATCTGTAATTTTTTCTTTCTTTTCCAATTTGTTTTCTTCACAAATTCCACTAAGTAATAAAATATTTTTAGCTCTTGTTAATGCAACATAGAATATCATTAATTCTTGTGCAAAGTCGCTTTTCTTTGATAATGTTTTTATCGCTTGCATTTGAACAGAAGAAAATTTTTGATTTTCATCTTTGTCATAAATCTTTGTTGCAAGACCAAAATTTTCATCTACTTCAATTTCAAGTTTATCTCCACTTCCAAAAAAACTACTTCCACAATCTGCAAGAATAACAATTGGATATTCAAGGCCTTTTGTTCCATGAATTGTTGTAAGAAGCACAGAGTTGTTTGAAAGAGAATTGTTGTTTGAAACTGAATTTTCAACATTCTCTAAGTAACTTATTAAATTCGCTAAATCATAGTTGTATCCACTTTGTAAAATATCTGAAAGAAGATATGAAACCATGTTATATTTGTTTTCACCATCGTTTTGTGCTTTTATGTAAGCATAAAAATTTACCTTGTCAAAAATTCTGTTTAATGCAAAATAAATTCCTTTTTGATTAAACAAATAATTAAACTCATCAACAATATCAAAAAACTTTTTTACTTTTTCATTACATTCTTTTTCAAGAATAATTTTTTCATAAAATAATTTATCTTGATATTTCATTTTTATATTAGCAAGTTCAGACAAACTTATACTTGCAAATGGAGAAACTAAACATGAAGCAAGTGCAATATCATCTTCATAAGATAATGCAACTTTCAAAAAGTTTAATATAATAATATTTTCTGGTTCATCAAAAAACTTTCTTTTTGTATCAGAAATAACAGGGATATGTTTTTTGATTAAACATGCTTCAAGGTTTTCAAGTGCTTTATTTCTCTTTCTAAAAAGTACAGCAATATCTTTATATTCAACCTTTCTCATACATTTTAATTTGTCATCATAAATTTCATTTTGCAACAATTCTTCAATTCTTGTTTGAATTATTTCACTTTCCAAAGTGTTTTCATCGTCACTTTCAATTTCATCTTCCAAAACGGAATACATACCACTTGCAATTTCTTTTTGTACTTTTGTTATTTTTGCTACATCAACTCTGATTGAAGGTAAATTCCCTTTTTGGAAATTTTTTTCACCAGTAATTATATTTTCTTTATAATCAATTTTACAACTTTCTTTTGTCATAATTTTTTCAAACACAAAATTGATAAAATCAAGAATAACTTTGTCTGTTCTAAAATTATGACTTAATGTAAGAGAATTTCCATTCTCCTGATTTTTAAAATCTTCCATTGTATTTAAAATAATATCTGAACTTGCAAGTCTAAATCCGTAAATACCTTGTTTAGCGTCCCCTACTGCAAAGAAATTACATCTACCAGCAATTGACCTAATCAAATTCTCTTGCACCTTATTTGTATCTTGATACTCATCAACGAAGACATATTCAAAATTGCTTTGTATTTCTTCTAAATTTTTACTACAAATAATTGAAGCATATTTTTCCAAATCAGAAATTGAAATAATATTTCTTTTGCGTTTTATTTCATCAAGTTCATAACTATAATTTTTAAATAATTTTAATAAAGCAATAACAAGTTTGTTTTCTCTTTGTTTTTGAACTAATTCTTTATTACCTAAATTCAAACTTGCTATTTTATTGATAATAACTGAAATCTTCTTATCTTTTAAATATTTAAGTTCATCGCAAAATTCTCCTGCTTGTTTTAATGAAAGATTTCTAGGAAGGTCGATACCGATTATGGTTTTACTTAAATTAAAAATATCATCTTCTTGCAAGATATAATTACAATTATTTATAAAATTATCAAAATATTTTTCTTGTTTTTCAACACTTAACCTAATACTTTCGTATCTTTCTTTACAATATTTCACTTCTTTCTTTATGTCATCAAAAATAATTTCTAGTGCTTTATCAAACATATCATTTTGATTATTTAATAAGTCTTTCAAAAATTTTTCTGGATCAACAATTACTTGCATTATGTTTTCTAATTGATCCATTATCTTCTTGACATTTTCAAGATTTGACCTATACGAATTAAATATCTCAAAATACTCTTCTTTGCTTTCATCTTTAAATTTTTCAAAAGCAAAATTGAAAGCAAAAGTTTTTATTTCATTAAGTTTCTTTGGTTCATAAATTTCAAATCCTGCATTTATTGGAAGAAGATTTATATATCTTTTTACAAGTTTTTCACAATAAGCATCAATAGTACAAATGTTTGCAATACTTAAATCATCAATTTGTTGCAAAATAAATTTATCAAATTTTTGCTCTTTTAATTTCTTTTCTAATCTGGTTTTCATTTCACTTGCTGCCGCTTTTGTGAAAGTTAATACCAATATTTTTTTTACTGGAATTTTTTTATTGATTATCAAATCAGACAGATATTCAATCATAGTATGTGTTTTACCACTACCAGCAGAAGCGCTTACTATCAAATTTTGTTTTTTGTTTTCAAGTACTGCTTTTTGTTCGTCAGTTAGTTCATTAACTTTCTTTTCTTCCATCTTGAATATTAAACGCCTCCTCTTCTATTTTTTTGTTTACTTGTCTTTCTCCAAGTTTTATGTTGTAATCACAAATACCTTTTAACTTACAAAACTTACAATGGTCTTTGCATGGTTTAGGTTCAATATAACCTAATAAAATTTCTTTTATTGCATTTTCTGTAATAAGCTTTGCATAATCTTCAAAAATACTTAAGTCACTTTCAACACTATCAGTTGCATAGTTATAAGCAAATTCATCTCCTTTAACTTTTGCTTTTCTTACTGCCCCTATAATATTGCTTTTTAATCCACCTTCAACTCTATTATCAAGTTTTTCAACAATACTATTAAGTCTTGGATAAGCACCTTTCAAAAGTTTTGTTTTATCATTTTGACCATCAAAACTAACATCACAATCAAAATAAAAAACTCCTTCAAGGTCTTTTTTTATATCATCTCTTATTGCATTGCTATATAAGAATAATTGAAGTTTTTCTCCAAAATACAACTCTTTTAAAACATTTCCTGTTTTTCCTGTTTTGTAATCTATAATCCTAAACCCGGTATCGCTCACGTCCACTCTATCAACTTTTCCTGAAAGTTTTATTTTTTTGTTATTATAAAGATAAGAAATCTTATCAGAAAGAATCCTTTTTTCTTCTTTCATAGGTAAGTAACTTGAATTTGAAATTTCAAATATAATATTCTTACAAATCTTGAAAGCATCTCTTATTATCAAATCTTTTGTTGCCTCAAAATTGTCAAGCATTTCTATTTCAAATCCTTCAAGACATATTTCAAAATTTGTTTCAAGAAATTTATTTAATTCTTCATCAGTTAAATCTTTTATTGTTTCAAAATGATTTTTTATCAAAAGTTCTGCATACTTGTGATAAATATTCCCTAAGTCTCTTTTTAAAATATTGTTACTTTCTTTTTCATTCAGTCTAAGTCCATAAAGCATAAAATGCTTAAACGGACATGAAAAATATTTTTCAATTTGACTTGCACTAAAAGTATCTCTACTAAAATATAAATCATGTTTATCTACATCTTCTTCAAGATATTTTCTATTTATTTTTAATTTATCAAAATCAAATTGTAAATATTTTTGCATAGCATTTATATATTTAATATTTTTTCCACTTTTTTGGTCAAGTGCATTTATGATTGCACTATTTTTTGTTCCAATACCAAAAAGGAATTTTTTGATATCAACATTTCCATCAACAAATGAAAAGTTTGAGAAATCTTGAGTTGTAATAATATTTGGATCAAAAATTTTGTTAAGGTCAGATATGAAATTTGCACCTTCAAATTTAACTCCGTTTTCATTGGTATGATAACTTACAAAAAGTTTTTCCATCTTTGAAGAAAGAAGTTCAAAAATCTTTAATCTATTTCTACGATTTATCATTCTAACTGTTGGTTCAATCTTATACAAGAAATTTATATCATCAATGTCATCATCAGAAAGCAAAGCAGTATCTGAGATAACTTTTGGAAGTTCAAGTGAAGAAGCTCCAAGAATAATCATATTTTCTTTTTCTTCAAAAAAGCTTGATGTTGCATCTCCAACAAATACACTATCAACATAAGCAGGAATAAAATCAATTTCAATATTTTCAATTGATAGTTTGAAAAGACTCTCAAAGTCATAACTTGAAATTGTTTTTTCACCTTCAAATTTTTCAAGGTCATCACATAATTTTAAAAGAAGGTCATAACTTTTTTCATTTATCTCTTGATTTTTTACATCTTGTCTTTTTATACACTCTTCAATAACAAAATCCATTTTATCTTTAAAGAAAATAAGTATTTGTCTTATAACATCGCAAAATTCATTTATATTTTGACAAGTTTTAAATTTATCAGAAAACTCAATAACATCATTAAATTTATCCGTAAACAATTTTATTTTATTAGTATCATTAAGATTAAACTTATAAATGTTTGCCAATATTTCATTTTTATTTTCTATATTCAAAAGTACAGAAGACGCAAAAAATTCAAAGTCAGATTTTGAGAATCCCACTCTTGAACACATAATAATCTTTAAAATCATTCTTGAAAGTAAAGTCTTTTCAAGTGTTGTCGCTGTGTCAGACCAGAAAGGAATATCATATTTGTAAAAAACATTTTCAATTACATTTTGATATTTTTCTAAGTTTGAACATACAATTTGAAAAGAATTGTACTTTGAATTTTGATATGTTTTGTATTTTATAAGTTTTGCAAAAAATTCAACTTCATCATAAATATTGCTAGCAACAACTTGTGTATAAAATCCTTTATCTTTAAATGAAGCAACCTCTCTTGAAAATAAGTTTTTTGCAATATGTTTTTGCCTATCTGTCAAACCTTCACTATCAGAAATGAAATTAATCATAGTTGAATTTTCAGTTGCAACTTTTTTAAGTTTATCCAATATATCATTCTCATAAATATAAGAATTCCCTTCATTTTGAGAATAAGCCATTGCAAAAGTAACTTTTGAAACTTTCTTTGAAAGCATACACAAAATCTTAAAACCTTCTGAAGTCAAACTATCAAAGTTAACAAAATGTATTTGCATATTTTCAATGAAGTCAATATTTTTTAATTCATCTTCAAGCAATAAAAGAAGTTTATTTGCATCAACATTTTCTCCAAGTAAATTTTCATATTCTGTATAAATCTTTTTTATATCTTCAAGTCTAAGTTGCAAACTTTGGTTTTTGACATTTGTTAAAATATTTTCAGGAAGAATAGAACAACTTTTCAAAAGTCCAATTATCTTTGAAATATCATTACAAAAAGTCAAAGAACTCTTTTTATAATATTTTAATTCTTCCTTAACATTTGAAATTGCAGTATTTGTCAATAAAAGATTTTGCAAGCTAGATACACTTTCAAATTTTTTATTACATACAGTCAAAATTGCTTCTGCAAGTTTTGAAATACCAACAACCCTTATGTTAAAAGTACATGAAATACCTAAGCATGAAAAAACCATTTTTTCTGCCTGCAATGAAAATCTATCTGGTACAACTACATAATGAATTGTATCAAAATTTTTATAGTCAATATTTGATATAACTTTCTTTGTTGCTTCCTTTAAAGTTAAAGCACCGTAAACATCTATTTTCATAATAAAATTTTATCACATTTGTAATTTCTTTGCAATTAAACTATATTAAAAAAATAAACTCTTTTTGCAGAGTTTATTTTCTTTCTTCGTTTAATTTTTCATTTAAAGATAAAAGATTCGCTTTTTCACACTTGTAACCAATTATTTGTTCATTTAATTTTTGATTTTCGAGTTTTAATTTTTTGTATTCGTCTTTTAAATTTTCAATTTGTCTATCTCTTCTTGAAATGTCAAGCAAAGCTTTTTTTAGCATTTCGTTTGCATTATTGTGTTCAATTTTTACCTTATCCTTAGCATCTTCATAAGCTGTCTTTTTAACAAGTCTAACAAGTCCCATAAAGAGACTGTTTATGTCATTGTCAGTCAAAACTTTTTGTTGTCTGAATTCAATAATATTGTTAATATTTTTTTTATTTCCGTTTTCTTTAGATTTAAAATTTCTATATTTGTTTTGATACCTAATCATTGTATCAATATTTCCTTCACTTAAGTTCAAACAAGCTTTCCTAACAGAAGTTCCACCTTTTACCATTTCATCAATTTTCTCAATCAATTTTTTTTCTTCAAGATTAGTAAAAAATGATATTTCGTTTTTCTTATGTTTGTCAATGTCAATTCCTATTCTTTGACATCTTTCACTATCAACAGAAAGTTCATCAACCTCATGATAATAATAATTTCTTACACTATCACTTTTTCGTGAATATTTTGTTGCATGATTTAAAAAAGCAAACCTAAGCGCTTTTCCATGTTTCTTTGCAATCTCAACTTCACTAAATAAATTTTTTACTTCTTCATCTTCCCAAAAACCAGATTTCATATTTCCTCCCACAAAATAATAATTTCCACATTTCAAAAAATTTAAACATATATTTTGTAACATTCATATAAAAATATTTTGTCGCATAAAAATAAATTATGAAAAAATATGATTTAATCTCAACATATCCCTGCATTGTAAAATTTGAAAATGAAGAAATATTTCTTGATGAAAATGAAAGTTTGGAATTTGAAAATGAAAAAAATATTTTTGTTTTTCCTATTAATTCAAAAAAAATTAAACCTTTTAAAATTAATTTAGAAAAAAGTGAAAAATACTATAAAATATTACAAAAAAATAATAATAAATATTTAATTTATTTATTTTTACCTAATAATTATTTGTTTTTTAATATTGAAGAATTAACAATAAATAAAGAAATTTGTAAAATAAAGATATCAAATAACAAACTAAAATTTGAAATTTCATCTAGTGAAATAGAAATTGAAATTGATGAATTTGATAGTTATAAAATATATAAAATCCAAAATTTTGCTTCTATAAAACTTAAATATGAAAACAAAGAATTGCTTTATTGTTATGATACAAACAAAAATAAATTGTATATGTTTTCCGGAACTTCTATACTTGTTGAAGACAACAATATCACAATCGAAGAAAAACTAAATAACTTTTTTTCAAAAAAGAAAATAACCACATATTCTATTAGTGGAAGTGAAATTAAAAAAGAAAATCAAACTTTTGAAAAGAAGGAAAATTTAAATAAAAACCATAATGAAAAATTAATACCTTTTACTTTTTTAGACCTAATTAAAGATAAAGATTTTTCTTCTGCAAAAGAACTTTTATGTGTTGACTTGCAAGAAAATTTAAATGAAAAACACCTTGAAAAATACTTTGGAAAAATAAAAAATTTTGTTCCTATATCTGAAAATGAATATCTTGTTTCAAACAATCAAACAACTGATATTTTTATCTTTAATGTGAAAAATAATAAGATAGTTGACATTGAAATAAACGAATAAAAAATATACCAAAATTTTTTGGTATATTCTTTTTTTAAATTTTAATTTTATCACAAAAGTCCCATTAAATTTAACTTTGACATAAACCTTCCTTCAAAGTTTTTTGTCAAAATTCTAAGAGTATCTTTTTCTGAATTTTGAGAAAATTTTAAGGTAGGTATTTTTTCATAATCTATATTATTAAGAATCTTGATTACAGCCAAAACAGATGGTAACAATTCTTCACTATTTAAACTACGACACTTTGAACAAACAAGTTCACCGACATCATAATTTAAGTATTTTTTACTTGTCAATGTTGCACCACAAGATGAACAACAATTAACATTAAAATAGAATCCCATACTAAAAAATATATCAATTAAAAATTTGTCAATCACATACAAATTTTTGCAATCTTCATAACAAATACATTTCAATGCTTTAACAAAACGCATAAAAAGCATTGCATCGCTTTCTTCATAATTTGTTATCTTTTTTATTATTTCCAAAATTCCACAAGCTTCGTAAAATTTATCAAGGTCTGATGTTAAACCAAAAAAACTATCAATCACATCAACACCAACAACAATGTTTGTTCCTCTTGTATTTTCAATCAAAAATTCGCCAAAACAAAATGGTTCTTTGCCCACTTTGTTCTTTGATTTTTCTCCTCTAGCACTTTTTAGTGTTGCCCAAAATTTTCCATTTTCTAGTGAATATAATAAAACTTGCTTGTCCTTTTCCTTGTAGTCCTTACTTTCAACCACAACAGCTTTACATTTGAATGAAGCCATTTTTCTCCTATAATGTTCTATCGTTATCTTTAACTAGGCTTCTCTCTTCTTGTATGTAATTTCTCGCCATGTGTGGATTACCATAGAAACTTTTGTCCTTAGAAATTTTTCCACTAAAAGCTTCCCAGAAGTACCTACTATTTTCATTATTAAAATCTTTTTTCATTGGCGCCTCCTTTGTTTTTAGGTTGCTTTATCTTAATTAAATTATACTATACTATTTTCTAAAAACACAAGGAAATTTTAAAAAAATATGTATCAATATGCAAAAAGCATATTGAGTTAAATTTTTGTTACACTTATGTTACCATTACTTAATATTGCATTATTACCAACGTTCAGAAGTGTCAAAGTCGAATTTTGAGTTACTGTGATTATAACTTGGTTGGAAAGCATTCCTTCGCTTAGTGTTCCATCAATACTTGACTCTGAAGTTGGAATTATAGCACCATCTAAATATAATGCAAAATCTAAATCTTCATTATTTTCTGTTGAAGTCCTTAAATTATAATTGACTATATATGTTCCTGGATTTAAAACTATATCTCCTAAAACAGGCATAGTAATTGAAGTTCCATTACTATTTGTAATAAGCAATGGAACAGTTTCGCCATTTAATACATTTACATCTCCACTTAATGTTGCAAAAGCAAAACTAACATTTGTAATAGGAGGATTTATTACACTGTTAGGTGAACAATCACAACCACAAGCATTGAAAAAAGTAGGACATGGATAATATGGACCACTATAACAACGAGTATTACAAGCCATATAGCTCTCCTTTTAAGACATATTGCTATGTCTATTACACTATACTAAAAAAAATGATAAAAAGTGTTTGTCCAAAAAATATTACGAAAAAAGTTGAAAAACTTTGATAAAAAACTTGACAAACGTATCTTTATACCTTATAATAACTAAGCATTCTTAGAAAAATAGTATTTTCAAGGAATGTAACCCCTATAGGACTGTAGCTCAGCCGGTTAGAGCACCACCCTGATAAGGTGTTTTAATCAACTAAGTTATGTCAATAGACAGATGTTAAAGTCGTTAAAACATAGATATAGGATTGTAGCTCAGCCGGTTAGAGCACCACCCTGATAAGGTGGGGGTCGGTGGTTCGAGTCCACTCAATCCTACCACATAAACCCCGAAATATCGGGGTTTTTTCATTGTTTTTTAATCAAATTTAAGTCAAATTTAGTGTAGCAAATGCACACTATTTTTGTAGCAAATGATTTTTAATATAAAATTATCATAAAAAAAGACCGATAGTGAGTAATTTTTCACTATCGGTCTAATTCTTTTCAAAACTGCCTAAAACTGATATATTTGCTACAATTTGCTACAAACTGCTACAATGATTTTTACATCTCCATATCACTTTGTTTTTTCTTTTTCTTTTGTTCTCTTTCATATTCTTCTTGTTGTTCAAGTTCTTGTTGTTTTCTTTTTTGGAGCATTTCTATAATTTTATCAATGTCATCATCTTTGATTTGTTCAACAATTTTTTTATTGTCATTTTCTTTAAATTGTTCATTTAGAACATTAGTTGCTTTTTCAAAATAACTTTTATCAACAGAGTTGTATGTTGAGATTGTTGTTTTAACGTCTTTATGACCAAGCAAGTTTTGTATAACTTTTGGATTTTGGTCGGCTTCAAACAACATATTTGAATAGGTGTGCCTTAATCCGTGAAAATGGATATTGTATTGAGTAAGGTTGTATTTCTTTAAAAACCTATCAAATATCTTTTGGGTGCCTGAATATGTCCTAAATGTGCCATCATCATTTGCAAACACAAAACAATGTTTATCAATCAAATTAACTTTGCTTTTCTTTGAGATTTCTGCTTGTCTTAATTTGTAATCATTTAAGGCATTTATCAAAATATCAGGCATTGGCACAACTCGTTTAGAACAAGCTGTTTTTGTATCACTAATTATTGTAACTCTTTTAATTACTTTGCCCTCGCTATTGAATTTTGGCTCTATGGTTAATCCTCGTTCAATAGATATGGTTTTATTTTCAAAATCTATGTCTTGCCATTGTAAAGCTAAAACTTCGCCACTACGAAGCCCTGCAAACATCATTGTTAAACATAGTGGTTTTAGAAAATCATTATTGTTTAAGCATTCAATAAATTCTTCTCGGGCTTCAATGGGTATTGCTTTATATTCTTTTTGACCATCATAAATTTTTCTTTCATTACTTCTTACCTTTGTTCTATCAACAGGGTTAACAACAAGCAATTTATTATCAACTGCATATTCAAAGAATTGTCTAAGTAAGAATTTTGTTTTCTTAACATAGTCCAAACTTAATTTTTGTTCTAGCATTTCATTAAGTAATTTTTGTATTGTAATACTTGTTATCTCATCTAATTTCATTCCACCAATTTTTGGCTCAATGTATAAATTGAAATGTCTAAAATTATTTTCAAAAGTTCTTGCTGTTACTTGTGTTTTCTTAAACACCAATAACCATTCTTTCATTAGAGTAGAGAGTGAGTTGTTGCTAACTAAATCATAATTATCATTTGAAATTCTGTTTGTGATTTCTGCAACTTTATTTGCAACCTCTAATCTTGTTTTTCCATAAACGACCTTGCGTTTAATTTTGCCATTGTCATCATAACCAAGTGTGATAGAGCCAGTCCATAAACCATCTTTTCTTTGGAATATTGAGCCCTCATTATTTGCTCGTCTTGTTTTTGTTTTGTATGTTTTTTTACTAGCCATTTTGCACCTCGTTTGTATTGTTGTTTAGAGTGAGCCAAGTAACAAAATTTAGCACACTCACAACTTGTCTTTTGCCGACCTTTGTTGTGGGGAAATTTTTACTTCTCATCAAATTTCTAACATTATCTCTTCCAAGACCTGTAATCTTAATTAGGTCTTCACAATCAAGAAAATCTTTATTGTATTTTTGCGAAATTCTATCAACTTCGCATTGTATTAAGTTGTTAATATTAAGTTGTTGATTATCATTAAAATTCATTAAGTTCTCCTCGTAAAATTAAATATTTTTTGTTCAGTTCTATAAGGTATTTTCTATATCTAAATTTTTGAGAAAGAACGACTAATAAGTCCTAACTTCTTTCTGCTTTTCTATATTCCTAATTTATTATTTTTCTTGCCTTCGCAGAAAAAATCGGTTGTCTGGGTTTCCCAGCAGACCGAAAGAACGACGAGAAAACATAAATTTGCAGGTGTTTCTCTAAAAAGCCCTTATTTTTAGGGCTTTTAGAGGCACCAAATGGCAAATAGTTTCTCGCTTATCCTGTTTTCTATAATCTCTATACAAAAACCTACATTTCGGCTTGGTCTTCTCGTAATTCTACAAGTTGACTAAACCTAATGCTTTCAAGTTTTTCCATATAATCTTGAAATGCTTTCATAATCTCATAATCCACCTTTTTTGAGATTTCCATACATTCAACAATTTGGTCAAATAGACCTTTCTTTTGTGCATATTTTTGCGACTTGATTTGTGCGTTTAGTTTTAATCTTTTCGCATTGCTATCTCTAATATTTAGAGCAGCAATTATTACCTTATTTCCAATCCTGCGATAGATGTCTTGTGTGTATTTCTTTTCAAAAGAATATGGCTGTTCAACTCTATTTCTTTTGCAATACACGGCAAACTTTTCGTCCTTTTCTTTTGCTAGTTCTTTGAAGTCAGCAAATGCACATTGTAGTTCAAAATTCTTCTTGATTAGGTAGTTTGTTATGCTATCTATTTCAGGTCTTAAACTTGCCATATTTTCACTATGATAATGTAGGTGTCCTGACTTTGGGAAATGCTCTGCAAGAGATAATAATTTGGATTGTAAAACAAGCCCAGATTTTTGCCTTAATCTCTCTTTGGTATGTTCTTCTATAAGAAGTCGGTTTGCTCTCATTCGTGCCTTATAATCGGTCGCAGAGAGCTCCAAATTTGCTTTGAATTCTAATATCGCAGGGAGTGGTATTTTTCCTATTGAAAAGTATTTACCTTTCTTTCGTGGGCGAATTCTTTGTGGCTCTTTTTCAAAAAAGCAAAGATGAATATGTCGGTTATCGGTGTTCTCGTGAAGTCCTGCAAACCACTCAATATTGTCGGGATTTAGTCCTGCTCGTTTAAAGAATTTTGGCAGTTCACTTTTTACAAGTTCGTATGCTTGTTCAAAAGAATTGCACCAAGTTTTTCCAAACTTTTCTTCAAAGGTAATGAGACCGTCCCATATAACAGATTTGGTAATTCGCAATCGTTCTCTTAATCCTTTTGTATATTCACTAGAAATTAAACCATCTTGATTGAATATTCCATACGACTTTTCTTTATCTTTCATATAGGCAACATAGTCCATTTTCTTCATATCTGCTATACCTGTTGTGATATAGTTGATATAATCTTTTGCTTTGTTTGATGAATAATATTTTCGGTTTTCAATCGCTTCGTCAGAGCTGTTTTTAGGATTGTAATAATTTACAAAGAAATTAACTAGATTGTTTTTGTCTTCCATCTAACTCCTTCATAATGTCTAACTTTTCGCCTTTGAGATAAAATAGTCCATCAAGTAATTCGCCACTAGCATTGTCAAAGTTATCACATAAAATCTTTGACATATAGTTGCAAAGCCTTTGAATAAGTAAGGCATCAACTTTTCGTTCGCTTTCATTAACTTGCATATCGCCACCAATATTTTCAAGCTTGGTGTTGATTTGTTTTAAGATTTCTTTGATTTCGTCTAGGTTTAATCTTTGGTCGATTTTCTTGTCGCCCATAAGTTTTTCTGCTCCTAGAACAACACAATAACGAATAAACTCGGATTGGTCTTTAAATCCTTCACGAGTAAGGTCATAGGAACTTTGCAAGGTGTTTAAGTCATCTTGTGAGTAAATCCTTAATGTGTGTTGTGTTTTAATTTTTGTGTCTTGTTGTTTGTTGTTCATTTTTTTCTCCTAGTTTAAATTTTTGTTTTTGTGTTTGTTATTAAGTTGTAGTAGTGTAGTGTTATTTGATAAATACCTCCTTTTGTTAAAAATTTTCTTTACACAACAAAAAAAGAAATCTCGGTGGATTAGATTTCTTTTAAGTTTTTTCTATTCTGGTTAAAGGGGCAATGAGTTTTTTATCCCTCTATTATATATGGCAAATCGTAAGACAAAACAAAGAAAAAGTTGTGAGTTGTAGGGGTTTTGTAGTTGTTTATCTTTTTTTATTTTTTCTTCATTCTTTTCTTTATTTTTAATTTCTTTTCTTGCTTAACAAAGAAAGAATATATTAAATTGGGGGTTATTTAATATATATAGCAAGAACGTGCAATCGCTATTTTTTCTTTTGTTAGAGTATTGTTTTTCTTTGTTAGACAAAAAAGAACTACCTTGTTTG
The DNA here is from genome assembly GCA_017464845.1 of Clostridia bacterium. GTDB lineage: Bacteria > Bacillota > Clostridia > Christensenellales > UBA1242 > Caccovivens. The sequence goes on along the minus strand of JAFTYD010000025.1, from coordinate 6,309 downwards.
GTAGTTCTAAATCGCTATGTATTTAGTCCCTCTATATATAAGGACAATTTTTTAGTAAAAATTAAGGCAAAATTGAGTTTTTGTTAAAATTTTCTTTTAATTTTGCTTTTTTAATGCTTTTTCTTGTAGTTCTTCAATAAAATCTTCAACAATCTTCACAACTTGGAAGAAATTTCCCTTGAAGTTTTTTAAGTTCTCAAAATGAGCTTCAATTCCATAATCTGCAAAGATTTTGTTTGTTTGCTCAATCCATTTATCATCTAGGTTAGAGTAATCAATCTTTTGAGATAACTTTTGTTTAATATTCTTATCTGCACCTGTGCTAATGGTTTTCTTAATAATCTTTTTAACTTCTTGGATAAGGTCTAGCACATCATTTAGATTTATAATAAATTTGCCAGTTTTCCTAATTTCATCAAGACATTTGTTAAATGCAACTTTGCTTTCCCAATGCAACGTTCTTGCTTGTTTTGTTTTCTTAAATTCAGGGTCGTTACAAAGCATAATTCTATAATCTTCTTTAAGAACTTTCAATCTTTGACTAACGGCACTTGCAGAGATTCCAAGTTTTTCAGCAATTTCTATTTGTGGGATTTTCTGCATAAACATAAGCAAAATTTCTCTATCGTTGCCTTCAAAACGATAAAGTGCTCTATACATAACTTTTTTAGTTAATTCGTCATCAAGTTGCTTTTTCCAATCATCTTCTTGCAAACTATGTTTTGCAAGATAGTTGTCTAAATACTTTTGACTTTTATCTCCTTTGATTTGTGAAAAACTAACCTCGTGTCTGCGATAAGTTCTTTCTTTGTTTTCAGGGCTCACAAGAGAAGTGTCTTTTTTAGCATTTTTATCTTTTTTCTTTGCTTCTTTATATTCTTCGTCAATTCTCTTTTTTTGGTCTGCCCACCAATTTTTTGCTTGTTGCATTTCTTCAGGTGTTCCTTGCAATTTCATAAACAAAACTCCTTTCTATGTTTTTATTATAACATAAAGTTTTATAAAGTGTTGGGCTTTCGACAAAGTTTTTAGGTTGAAATGTGTAGAAATCCGTGTCTAGCTTTTTTAATTTTAAAATTTTCTCTAAAATGTTTGACAATTGAATAATTATTCAACTATACTATAATAAACAGTTAAATATATATTCAATTAAAAGGAGTAAAATTATGGGAAAAAATGAATTAGAATGTGATTGTAATATTATTCACGAAGATCACATAGAAAACGTAAAGAAAACTATGATGAATGAAGAAAGTTTGTTGTTGATAGCCGATTTTTATAAAGCGCTATCAGATAGCACAAGAATTAAAATTATAAACATTTTACAAGAAAATGAATTGTGTGTATGTGACATCGCGGTTTTACTTAATATGACAAAATCTGCAGTTTCTCATCAATTAAGATATTTAAGAGAAATGAATATTGTAAAGAATAAGAAAATTGGTAAAGAAGTTTTTTATTCACTTGCAGATGAACACGTAAAACAAATTTTAAGCATAAGTAGCAAACATTTAGGAGAGTGTCACAATGAAGATTAAGATAGAAGGATTAGATTGCCCTAACTGTGCCAAGACACTCGAAAATCATATAAATAAAATTGATGGAATACATAATGCTAAAATAAACTTTTTAAAATCATACATAGAATTTCAAAGTAATGATAACGAAAAAGCCATAAATGATATTATTGAAATAACAAAAAAGATAGAGCCAGAAGCTAAGATTATCACAAACAAAACTAAGGTTAAATTTAATAAAAAATGGTTATTAGAGCTTTTAATTCTGTCAATTGGAATTACAGTTGGAGTTTGTTGTTTTCTTATAAATTTGCCAACTTGGGCATATTGGATTTTGTTGATTGCTTCAGCTTTACTTTTAGGCTATAAAACCTTTTATAAGGCTATTCAATTAATTTTTAAGGGTGTTATAAATGAAAACTTGCTTATAACAATATCAGTTTTTGGCGCAATTGCTATTGGTGAACACACAGAAGGACTAATGGTTATTGCCCTATATTCAATAGGTAAAATATTGGAAAGCCTTGCTTTAAATAAATCAAAGAAATCAATTGAAGAACTTACTAATTTTAAACCTGAATATGCGACCTTATTAAAAGGTGAAGAAGAAATTAGAGTTATGCCAAGCGAAGTTAACATTAATGATATTATAATTGTTAAGCCCGGCGAAAGAGTATCGGTAGATGGTGTTGTTGTTGAAGGTAAGGCGTCACTAGATTTACAAAGTCTAACAGGCGAAAGTTTGCCAACCACAGTAGATGTTGATAATGAAATTTTATCTGGTGCAATAGTATTAGATGGAGTTTTAAAGATAAAAGCCACAAAGAAATATGAAGAAAGCACCGTAAATACAATTATTAACCTTATTGAAACTGCAACTGAGAAAAAATCAAAAACAGAAACTTTTGTATCAAAAATTATGAAATGGTATACATTAGGTGTAATTGCTCTGGCAGTGGGTGTTTGGGCTATAATTTGGGCTATTACAAAAAACTTTGATTTGGCACTTTACAGGGGTTTAATTTTCTTGGTTGTGTCTTGCCCTTGTGCCTTTGCAATTTCTGTTCCATTAAGCTATTTTTGTGGTTTGGGTAATGCTTCAAAAAATGGTATTTTAATTAAAGGCTCAAATTATTTGGACGCGTGTGCAAAACTTAATTTAATTGCTTTTGACAAGACCGGAACTTTAACAACAGGTAATTTTGAAATAACAAAAATTGAAAGTTTGACAAACAATTATACAGAAGAAGATATAATTTATCTTGCCAGCATTGGCGAACAATATTCATTACATCCACTTGCTATATCTATAACAAAAGCCAATACTAGAACACTAGAAAAAGCACAAGATGTTAAAGAAATTGCAGGTCAAGGCGTTTATTACACATATAAAGACAAATCATATTTTGTTGGTAAAAAAAGTAAGGACATTCACAAAACAGTTGTAGAATTGTTTGAAGATAACAAAAAAATTGGTCAAATAACATTAAAAGATAGTGTTAAACATAACTCTAAAAATGCTTGCGAAATGTTAAAACTATTAAACATAAAAAGTGTAATGCTTTCGGGAGATAATAAAGAAACAGTTGAAGAAGTCGCTAATGAAATTGGAATTGATGAAGCCTATTCTAAACTTTTACCACAAGATAAGTTTGAATGGATTAAGTTAAACAAGGATAATTACAAAATTGGTTACGTTGGAGATGGCTTAAATGATGCGCCTTCCTTAACCTTGGCAGATGTTGGTTTCAGTATGGGTCTTAAAGGAATTTCAGCAAGTATTGAAGCTTCAGATATTGTAATCGCTAATGATAATCCTGAAAAAATATCTCAATCTGTTAAAATATCAAAATTTACTAGAAAAATTGTTTGGGGAAACATTATTTTATCGGCAGTTGTTAAGATTACATTTTTAACTTTGGGAGCATTTGGCATTACAGGAATGTTAAGTGCTGTAATTGCAGATGTTGGCGTAACGCTAATAGCTATACTAAACAGTTTAAGAGCATTAACTTATAAAAATAGACCAAAAAAGAAGTGAGATTAGTATATCTCACTTTTTACATATCATTTTTTACACAACATTAACAGATTAGGATTCGCAATAGATAGTAAATACTATAAAGTTGTAATGCCACAATAAGCATTGAAAGCCAAGAAAACAAAGGCTCGACATTTACAATTATGTTATAAATAAAATCCTATTAGATTGATACTAATAGTATTTTTTAATATTCAATATAATCTTATTCTTTTGTTTAGCATAATCGTAAGCAAGTTTTGTGCCGGATTTAGGTTGGTAATAGCCAATACTTCGTTTAGAGTATTTACGCATTTCAGGTTTGTAGTTTTCATCATAGTAGAAAATACAATAATCACTATCGTTTATCATAGCTTGATTTCGTTCAACATAACTTGCTCTGCCAGATGTATATTTTGTTTTGTGTTCAACTTCTTCTTCAACACCAAGTAAGGTAACTTTTTCTTTTCTAAAATGACTATAAACATCTTCCCAGTGTGCTCGTTCACTCTCTAATGTGCAAGTTTCGCTCCTGCAAGTGTAGGCAATCCTTTTTATATTTGGATATTTTTCTTTAAGTTCAGTAACCACTAAATGACAAAGGTAGTCAAAATCACTACGACTGCCAAACAAAAAAGTTAACACATTGCGGTTAACAATCAAATCTTCAATAACTTCTTTTACTTTTTGTTTAAGTTCTTTGGTTATCTCAATTTTTCTATGTCCAAAGAACGAGCACTTAATGTCTGACAATGTGTTAAAACCTCCACTCAATGATTGATGTTCAATCATTATATGATTTTTACAATCATTTGTCAACCATACAGTGTCGGACATTGGGTAATATTTATAATCTTGGGGTCATTGTCTGCAAGGTTAGAAATTTCAATATTAGGTAAAATATAAGTATCAAAAATTGGAGTGTGAATTATGGAAAAGAAAATTGATTATGATGACATTATCCATAGAATTGGATATTTTAGAACAAAGGCAAATCTATCAGCAAGAGAAACAAGTTTAAGACTTGGTTATAGCGAACAATTTATGAAAAGAATAGAAAACAAGAGTGTTGAATTAAAAGTTAGCACATTGCTTGAATTTTTTGACATTGTAGATATTACACCACAAGATTTCTTTTATATGGGTGAACACTATAACAAAGAAGATAAGAATGTTTTAGATTTATATAACAATCTTTCACAAGACGGCAAACAAACAATATTAGACTTGATGAAGAAGTTGAAATAATAAAAAAATAGCATTAGGTTAATTCCTAGTGCTATTTTTGTCAGTAAACTTTGAAATTATATCTCCTAATATGATATAATAAAACAAGTTTTCTCCTATTTTAACAATATTTTTAGGAGAAAATCGCATAATTTATTCCTAAATGATTGACTTTTCTCCTATTTTAGTGTAATATTTAGGAGAAAAATAAAAGGAGTAGGACAATGAGAGTATTTAATTATAGAGAACTTAAAGATAAAAAGTGGGATAATGAAATTATCGGTTATGTTGCTCAAATCCACGAACACAAAGCAAAACAAGAAATGTTTTTAAAGCAAAAACCAGAAGAACTTGAAAAATTGGTTGAAATTGCAAAAGTTCAAAGCACAGAAGCTTCTAACGAAATTGAAGGCATTAGAACAACAAGCACAAGATTAAAACAATTATTAAGCGAAAAAACAACACCAAAGAATAGAGATGAAGAAGAAATTGCTGGTTATAGAGATGTTTTGAATATCATTCACGAAAGCTATGAGTATATTCCAATTACTTCTAACTATATTTTGCAATTACACAAAACATTGTATAGTCATTCTGCAAAAGTTATTGGTGGAAACTATAAAAATGTTCAAAACTATATTAGTGCAACCGACAGCAATGGAAATACTTATACATTATTTACTCCACTTGCACCTTATGAAACTGCTCCTGCAATAGAGAACATTTGTGATGAGTTCAATAAGGCAATGGCAGAAAGTGAAGTTGACCCACTTATTTTAATTCCTATCTTCATTCACGATTTTCTTTGTATCCACCCATTTTTAGATGGAAATGGAAGAATGAGCCGACTTCTTACAACTCTGCTTCTTTATAGATGCGGTTATTTAGTTGGAAAATATATTTCACTTGAAGCAAAGATTTCTAAAAATAAAAACTTGTATTATGACGCATTAGAACAATCTCAACAAGATTGGCATAATGGAAATGATAACCCAGAAGCTTTTATTAAATATTTGCTTGGCACAATTATTTCTGCTTACAGAGATTTTGAAGAAAGAGTGGATATTGTATCAGACAATCTTCCTGCAATTGAAATTGTTAAGAAAGCAATTAGCACAATTATTGGCAAGTTTAATAAAACAAAAATTATTGAACTTTGTCCAACACTTGGGGTTAAATCTATTGAGAGTGCCTTGAAAAAGTTGGCAGACAATGATTTTATTGAAAAGCACGGGACAGGCAAAAGCACTTTCTATACAAGAAAAAATATCTAAAAGTAAAACAACACTAGGAGCAATCCTAGTGTTTTCTATTGTAAAGTTTTATATAGTTTTAGGCAGTTCAAAAGCGATTAAAATGCTATAAAATGGGATATTTGCTACAAATTGCTACACTAAAATTATTTTTCATTGTAGCAAATAAAAAAATAGCACTCTAAAAATGCTATAAATAAAGGGGTTTAAGGTATAGGGTAAAATATTTTTGATTTAGGGGAAGCCCCTGATAAGGTGGGGGTCGGTGGTTCGAGTCCACTCAGTCCTACCA
>JAFTYD010000024.1 GCA_017464845.1 Clostridia bacterium | reverse complement strand
TCTAACTAATTTTTTTTAAAATGGAATTTTTTTATCTTTAATTATATAATCAATTTCACATGTTCCCTCTTTAAGTTCTTCTTTAAGAACAACAGGATTTTCCATAAATTTTTGCAACATTCTGAGAGAATTACCATAATAAAGACCATCAGCAACCCTTTCATCAAGAGTAAAACCTATTTCAAGCAATTTTTTTGCTCTTATTTCTCTTGTAACATCTGTTACAGGTTCATACTTTTCTTTTCCAAGAGCGGCAAACATTGTGGTTGTACCAAAATTGTATAAATGATGATATATAGCATTAAGCTTAATAGATTTTAAATTTGTAACATAAATACTTGTATGGAATGGACTTGCATGAATTAAACTCTTAGGTAAATTACCCCCTTTATCTAAAAATCTAACTAATCCCAAAGCAAATTTAAAAGCTGAGTTTGGAAGTTTACATAAAAAGCCTGCTGTTTTTCTTGTTTCATTCTTGTCAATTTTTTCATTTTTCTTTTTTTCTTTTTCAGTAGGGATTAAATATTTTTCAATTTCTTTTTTAACAATTTCTTTTACTTGATAAATACTTTCTCTTCCTGTAAAATACATTTTTAATGTAACTTCTTCACCATCATCTGATAATTTTTTCTTTATATTCATTGAAACAGATATGTAATTTCTTTGATAAATTTGACAATTCATAATAAATCTATTAAGTTTTGGTCTATTATAAATCAATCTAACAATAGATGCTATCAGAATATCTTGATAAGTAAAATGTACACCATTTTTCTTTTCCTCTAAAATAAATTGATCAAGTTTATCACAATCAATTTTTTGTTTATATAAGTTTACTGCATCAATTCTTTGAGGCATAAAGTAAACTCCTGCTTTTTCAATTATATCTAAATTTTTAACCTTCTTTCCGTCTTTTCTTCTTCCAAACATAAAAGCTCCCTTAATTTTTATACTTTTTTCTTATTAAATTTTTTTCTTTACCATTTGAACTTGGTTTGTAATAAACCCTATCTTTTAAAGAATCTGGCATATATTGTTGTTTAACATATCCACCATAATCATGTGGATATTTATATTTTCCATGACCATCATTGTTGGTACTTGGATGATTTTTTAAGTGATTTGGCACATTGTCATGTATTTCTTTTAAAGCATCTTCTCGTGCTAAATTAAGCGCAGTAATAACAGAATTAGACTTTTCTGCTTCACATACATAAATTATTGCATGTGTAAGATTTATAAAACATTCTGGTGGACCTAATTTTTCAACTGAATACATTGCACAAGTTGCTAAAAGTAATGCATTACTATCTGCCATACCAACATCTTCTGATGCATGGGCCATAAGTCGCCTTGCAATAATAAGAGGATCAATACCTGCATTTATTAATCTTTGACTATAATATAATGCAGCCTCAGTATCAGAACCTCTTAAACTTTTACAAAATGCTGACAAATAATCATAATAAACATCAACATCGATTGAAAGAGCTCTTTGATTTATACATTCAGATAAAATTTCTTTTGTTAAATAAATTTTCTTTTCACTATTAAAACTAGTTGAATTAACAGCAAGTTCAAGTGAATTTAAAGCTTTTCTAACATCACCATTACAAGCATATGAAAGATACTTCAAACCTTCTTCTTCATATTCAATAGGAAGATTTCCAAGACCCTTCTCTTTATTTGAAATGGCGTTTTTTAATATTATTACTATATCATTTTCTGATAATTTTTTAAATTCAAAAATATTACATCTTGACACTAATGCCCTAGTCATAGAAGTATATGGATTTTCTGTTGTTGAACCAATAAAATAAATACTTCCATCTTCTATAGCTTGTAAAACACAATCTGATTGAGCTTTGTTCCATCTATGACACTCATCTAGAAGAAGATAAGTATCTCTAGAAAACATTGCTTTTTCTTCTCTTGCTTTGTCAATAACAATTTTAGCATCACCTACGCCATTTGTTACTGCATTAAGTTTTACTATATTAGCCGACAAAGATGAAGCAATTATATTTGCAAGAGTTGTTTTTCCGGTTCCTGGAGGACCAAAAAAAATACAACTTCCAACATTCTTAAATGAAATCGCCCTTCTTAAAAGTTTATCATTACCTACTATATGAGCTTGTCCTACAAACTCTTCAAAAGTTGAAGGTCTCATTCTTTCAGCAAGTGGAATTTTCTTATTATCAATCATAGTTTATATTATATATTATTTTTTATCCAAAACACAAACTAATTGACTCATTTTTTTTAATTGTATTTTTACTAATTGAATTTACATTAAAAAATTTAGTATGACCAATCTGTATTAACTTTTCATCACCATTAAAAATTAATATTTTTTTAAAAATTTCTCCATTAAAAATTCCTACTTCTTTTATGTTTAAATTAAAATTTTTCTTTAAAAAATATTGATTATCTTTTTCTTCTAAAATTGAATTTTTAAAACTAAAGTATTTATATTCTAATTTTTTATCACACGAAAAATTTAACCAATTTATTATTATTCTTCTTGGCATATCATAATTAAAATTATAATCAAATTCAGAACGATTTGTTTTTATTTTTAAATTAAAAATTTCATTTAATTTTTCTACTGAAAGTATAAAAAATTTTTCCATAATCTTTTGATTTTTTAATATAAATTTTGTATCTCCAAAATTAAAAAAATATGCTTTATGTTCTTTTGGTTTTAATTTTGTTTTAACCTTTAAATTTATACAAGCCAAGGTAGAATTTTCCAATCCGTCAATATGAGAAAATGATATATCTTGATAACTTGTTGAAAAATTAAAATATAACTTTTCTTTTGTTGTTATGTTTTCAACAACAATACAATTTGACATTTTTTTAAAAAAGTAATACCCTTTTTTTAAAGGTATATTTATTTCAAAATCAATCTCTTTTTCATGATTTAATTTATTATTTAATTTTAAAAAATAATTCTGTCCGTTCAATAAAAACATATTTAAATCAAAAAAAACATCATTTTTTTCTTCTTTTTTCGATAAAAACATGTTTTTATAGCTTAAATTTATAACCTCACCATAAATACTAAAATAATTTTCATTAAGATTTTCCTTAAAATTTATCTTGGAATAATAATTAATATTTAGCTTATTTATTGTCTCAATTGCACTTAATGAAATAAAATTTGAATTTATTATAAAAAGATTTTTTATTTTCGCAAGAAGTTTTCTATCTTTTTTTGTTAACATTTCTTCAAATAAAATTAAATTAAATTCAACTGATTTTTGTGCTAATATAAATGCTTTTAAATGATTTTTTGTCAACTTTTTTTCAAATTTAAAAATAGGCAAATTAATATTTATTCCAAGATATTTTATGCTTTCAAATTTAATATTATTATCGTATAAAATTGGTGCATGAAGTTCAACTCTATTTATTATTGTTTGTGTTAAATTTTTTATATATTCTTTATTTTTCATATTAAAATTGTTAACAATATTTCTTGTATTTATACATAAAAAAAGATGTAAAAATTTACATCTTAAATATCAGCTAGTCTATAAGCCGAGTTCTGTTTTAGACAGTCATCTATCTACGAATTTTGTTACCAAAAAACTTACAGCGGTGTTTTTGAAAGAAGTGAAAGAATGCACATTATCTTTACTTAACCTTGCTTCGAATGGGGTTTACAGAGCAATATGTGTCACCACATATCCGGTAGGCTCTTACCCTACCTTTCCACCTTTACTCAAAAAATTGAGAAGTCTATTTCTGTTGCACTTTCCTTAGAGTCGCCTCCACTGGCCGTTAACCAGCATTCTTTTCTCTTGAAGCCCGGACTTTCCTCTTCATATTCATAACAAATATGAAGCGACTGTCTGGCTAACTGATATATTCATTATATCACAAATTAAATAAAAATCAAGAATTTTTAAATATTGTCAACATCTTTTTTTATAATATCAATTGCCTTACTTTCTATTCTTGAAATATATGATCTAGATATCCCTAGAAGTTTAGCAACATCTTTTTGTGTCATTGGTTTATTTTTTCCTAGTCCATACCTAAGTTCAATTATGTCTTTTTCTCTCCCAGACAAATTTCTATCAATAAGTATTTTTAATTTTTCCATCATTATATTATTTTCAACTTGTTCAAAAACTTCTTCATCTTCTGCTGCAAGAATATCCATAAGTTCTAAATCATTTTCTTCATTATCTGTTGAATATAAATTATTTAATGATACAACATTTTTATGTTTTTTGTTTGCTCTAATAAGCATTAATATTTCATTATCAATACATCTAGCTGCGTAAGTTGAAAGTTGAACACCTTTGCTATAATCAAATGAATCTATTGCCTTAATTAAACCTATAATACCAACAGAAATTAAATCATCAGCCTCTAAAGAATTTGCATACTTTTTAACAATATGGGCTACAAGTCGTAAATTATGATTTATAAGTTTTTCTCTAGCATTTGAATCCCCTTCCTTCATCTTATCAAAATAATCTTGTTCCTCTTTGTTCGTTAATGGTTTAGGGAAACCTTGTACATTATTTATGTAATTTGTAAAGCAACATATTCTACTAATAAAATATATAAAATTTTCAACAATCATACATATCCTCACTAAGCTATGTATTATATATATGTTGAAAAATGTAGAAATTTGCTTGTACATAAAAAAAGATGATACTTAAAACGTAACATCTTTTTATTTAATACTAAAACAATTCATCAACAAATTCTTTTGCATTGAAAGTATCGATATCATCAACACCTTCTCCTGTTCCAACAAACACAACAGGAAGTTTATATTCTTTTTCAATTGCAACAATAACTCCACCCTTTGCAGTACCATCAAGTTTTGTTAAAACTATTCCATCAATATCGACATATTCAGAAAAAGCATTAATTTGAGATAACGCATTTTGACCTGTTGTAGAATCTAAAACAATAAAATTGTATTTATGTGCATTTTCATATTCTCTATTGATTACTTTATCGATTTTCTTTAATTCTTCCATCAAGTTTGTTTTTGTATGCAATCTTCCAGCTGTATCAACTATTAATACATCTGTCTTTTTAGCTTTTGCACTACTAATTCCATCAAAAACAACGGCAGCAGCATCAGCACCTTCTTCATGTTTTATAATTCTTGTTTTAGTTCTATCAGCCCATTCATTAAGCTGTGCAGAGGCAGCAGCTCTAAATGTATCTCCAGCAACTAAAGTAACTTCTTTTTTATTATTTTTAAAATATTTAGAAAGCTTACCAATAGTTGTAGTTTTACCAACACCATTAACCCCGATAATAGTTATAATACAAGGATATTCTATTTCAATTTTTGGTAATTCTTCGAACATATCAACCAAAACTTGTTTTAATGCTTTTTTTACATCTTCGGCAGTTCTTATTTTTTCTTTATGAGCCTTAGTTCTAACTTCTTCTACAATTTGCATACTAGTTTTTACGCCAATATCACAAGAAATTAAAATATCACATAAATCATCATAAAATTCATCATTTAATTGACCATGACTTAAAATAGCATCAATTTTTCTACCAATAGCTTCTCTAGTTTTCTTGAGAGCTTGTCCAATTTTTTTAAATAAACCCATATTTCCTCCAAAATATTAGTTTTGTTCTGTTTCAGCTTGTTTAATAGCATCAGAAAGTTTAACAGAAACAATCTTTGAAACACCTTTTTCTTCCATTGTTACACCATATAATGCATCAGCAAGTTCCATTGTTGGTTTTCTATGTGTAATAACGATAAATTGAGTTGAATCTGACAATTTTTTCAAATATGAAGCAAATCTTTCAATATTTGCATCATCAAGAGCAGCTTCAATTTCGTCGAGAAGAGAGAATGGAAGTGGTTTTAATCTTAAAATTGAGAAAAGTAAAGCAATTGCTGTTAAAGTTTTCTCTCCACCACTAAGTAAAGAAAGTTTATTTGCGGCTTTACCTGGAAGTTGAACCATAATTTCAACACCTGCTGCAAGTGGATCTTCATTTTCTGTAAGTTCTAACCTAGCATTTCCACCACCAAACAATTCCTTAAATACAATTTTGAAACTTTCATTGATTTTATCAAACTCTTCATTAAATTTAGTTACCATTTCATTTGATAAATCTTTAATAATTGCAACTAAATCTCCTTCAGCTTTTCTTAAATCATCTGATTGAGTTGTTAAATCATTATATCTATCGAGAAGTGTTGAACAATCTTCAATTGCATTTACATTTACATAGCCAAGAGCAGAAATACTCTTTTTAAGTTTATTGATTTCAGGCATAGCCACATCAATATCAAAATCAGGTCTACGAAGTTCTAAACAACCTGCATAAACAAGATTATATTCTTCATAAATTCTTTCTTGCATTGTTTCAAGTTCAGTATCAATCTTCATAAGATTAGTTTCTTCTCTATACTTTTTATCATTAAGTTGAGAAATTTTATCCATAAAAATAGTTTTATTTTCATCTAATCTTTTAATATTATTTGAAATTTCAATTTTACTATTTTCATGTTTTACTCTTTCATCTTTAACTCTCATAAGTTCAGATTTTGCTTTTGAAGATGGAGCTCTTTCGATTTGAATTTTAATCATCTCTTCAGCTTGGTCAATAAATTCATTGTTAGATTTTAAATGTTCTTCAAAAATAGAAATATTATTTTTTTGTTTTGAAATTTCATTTGTCAATCTTTCAATATCATCATTTAAAGATTTTGTATTAGCTTCACAAGAAGCAATATCAACCTTAACTGTTGTCATATTTGAAACAATTTCATCTCTTTCTTTTCTTAACGCATTAAACTTTTCTTGTTTTTGTTTAATTAATTGATCGGCATCTTCTTTATTTCCACTAAGTGCACTTTCAATTAAATTAGATTGTTTCAAATCTTCTTCAATTAATGCGAGTTTATTTATAATAGTTTGTTTTTCTTGACTCATAACATCTATATCTTCATTAAGATTTTTTAAATCTTCTGAAAGTTTTTGATGTTTTTCTTGACTCTTTACAAGTTCAATTTCAACAAGATTTTTATTTTCTTCTAAACTCTTTTGTTCTTGTTTTTCATTATCAAAATTTGCTCTAAGAGTCTCCTCTTCCTTAACAAGTTCAGTTAATGAAATATTTAATCTTTCAATTTCTTTTCCTAAAGTTTCAATTTCTCTAGCACGGCTAATTAAGTTTACTGAATTATTCTTTTGACTACCACCTGTCAATGAACCTTGTGTACTTACAACATCACCTTCAAGTGTAACAATTCTAAAACTAAATGAATTTTGTCTAGCAAGATCAACAGCAATTTTTAAATTTTCAACAATAACAGTTGAACCAAGTAAATTGCTAATAACACTTTCAATTCTTGGATTATATTGAATTAGGTTTGATGCTAGTCCATAAACACCAGTTTTACCTTGAATTAGTCTTTCATCAAAACTTCTTCTTTTCATTGATTTGATAGGTAAGAATGTAGCTCTACCAAAATTATTTTGTTTTAAATAAGAAATTAATTCCTTTGCACCTTCTTCATCAAAAGTAACAATGTTTTGAACAGCGCTACCAAGTGCAATTTCAATAGCTGTTTCAAACTTTTCTGGAACCTTAATCAATGATGCTAAAACACCAACAATCTTTTCTTTGAATTCTAAATTCTTTTCACATTCTTTTAAAAGTTTTTTTACAGAATTTGCATATCCTTCATATTCAGTTTGCATTTCTGTTAAAAGTTTTTTTCTGTTTTCATAGACTTTAATTTGTGTTGTTGTATTAGCTCTATTATTCTCAATTTCTCTCAATCTTTTTTCAGCTAAAAATGATTTTCCTGAAATATTTTGAATATTTTCTTTGATTTTTTTGAGTTTTTCGTCAAATTCTACGATTTTTTTAGAATTTTCATCAATAAGTGTTTGAATTTCAATTATCTTTGTATTGTTAACATTAAGTTCATTTTCGATATTTTCTAAATTTGATTTAAGTAAATTTCTTTGAGCATCAAGTCTTGAAACATTACTCTTAACATCTGATAATGAACCAAGTGTATCAATAACTTTTTGTTGAGATTCCCCAGCTTCATTTTCACTTAAAGCAAGTTCATCAATAAGTTTTAAATGTTTATCTGAAAGCTCTTGATAAATTTTATTTAAACTATCAAGTTTCTTTTGAGTTTCTTTTAAAGCTTCAATCTTTTCTTCTTTCTGTTTTGTACACAATTCCAAAGCTATATTTGCATTTGTAATATCTAAATTAATTCTGTCATTTTCTTTATGAGCATTGTTAATTCTTTCTCTAGCAATTTTTGTTTCCCCTTCTTGTTTTTCTATATCAACAGTCAAGGTTAAAATCTTTTCATTAAGTTCAGCAATAAGCTTATCAAAATTTGAAAGTTCATTCATATTTTGATTATATTCTTCAGTTGCTTTATCAAGATCTTCTTGTCTTTGTGCAAGTTCTTCTGAAATTGCTTGTAACTTAAGATTTATTTCGTCTTTAAATTTGTTTGCATTTTCATATTGGTATATGTAAGCATTAACTTCTAAATCTTTAAGTTGACCTTTATATTCAAGATATTTTTTTGCATTTTCAGCTTGTCTTCTAAGTGGACCCATTTGTCTATCAATTTCTGCTCTAATATCATCAAGTCTAGTTAAGTTATCTCTAGTTCTTTCTAATTTTCTTTCAGCTTCATCTTTTCTTGATTTAAATTTTGCAATACCAGAAGCTTCTTCAAACATACCTCTTCTTTCTTCTGGTTTTTGATCAACAATTTGAGATACTTTACCTTGTCCAATTACTGAATATCCATTCTTACCAATACCACTATCAAATAATATATCAACAATATCTTTCAATCTACATGTATTTTTGTTAATTAAATATTCACTTTCTCCTGAACGATAAAGTTTTCTTGTTATAGTAAGTTCATCATATTCTATATTAAAAAATCTATCAGCATTATCAAAAGTTAAGCTGACTTCACAATAAGATAAACTTCTTCTTTTTTCTGTTCCCTTAAAGATAACGTCCTGCATGTTATCACCACGAAGAGATTTTGCACTTTGTTCACCCAAAACCCATCTAATAGCATCAGAAACATTACTTTTTCCACAACCATTTGGTCCAACAATTGCAGTAAATCCACCATTAAATTCAATAGTAGTTCTATCAGCAAAAGATTTAAAACCAACCATTTCTATCTTTTTAAAATACATAATTTATTATCCCCAAAAAATCTTAATCAATAAATAATTTTTGCAGTGCAACATAAGCACAATTTTGTTCAGCCTCTAATTTATTATGACCATAACCTGTTGCGATTTTATCATCATCCATATAAAAATCTGAAACAAAATTATCATCTTCTTTTTCTGTTACATATTTGATTGAACACTTAAAGTTTGCTTGTATCAATTCTTGTAACTGAGACTTATAATTATCATTTTCCAATTCTCCATAGGTATCTAAATTTAAAACATTAAATATAAATTCTTTAACTGTATCCATATCAGAATCCAAATATATTGCAGCAATTAATGATTCAACCATATCTGCTTTTACAGTTTTTGGAATATTACCTTGAAGAGATTTTCCAATATTAGCATACTTTTCTAAACCAAGATTATCAAACACTTGGCAAAGATTATTTTCAGAAACAAAATGAGATCTAAAAACAGTAAGCTCACCTTCATTTTCTTCACAATTAAAATACAAATATTCTCCAACTACAAAATCTAAAATACTATCTCCAAGATATTCTAATCTTTGATAATTTTCAGTTGATTTTGAGCCATGAGTTAATGCTTGTTCAAACAGCTTTTTATTTTTGAAGGTGTAATTTAATTTACTCATTTTCATCCTCCTGCAAAGTTGTTTGACTTAACATATTTGAAATATTTTCAATTAATTTATTTTCGTGCAAACGAATAGTTTGTTCAATTGTTGCAACAACAGTATCTCTTTTTGCAGTACCATGACATTTCATAACAAGTTTTTTTGCACCTAAAAATGGAGAGCCACCATATCTATGTGCATCTAACTTCATTTTTAATTCTTTGAATGTTTTTTTCATAAAAAGTGCACCAAACATACTAAAAATATTAGATTTTATGCTCTTTTTTAATGTTTTTACTATTGTACCAGCTGTTCCTTCTAATGTTTTTAAAAGAACATTTCCAGCAAATCCATCAGCTACCATAACATCAATATCACCAGACATTATTTCTCTAGCTTCAACACTACCAATAAAATTTATAGGTAATTCTTTCATCAATGGATAAGTTTCTTTAATAAGATCATTACCTTTATGATCTTCTGTTCCAATATTTAACAATCCAACTCTTGGATTACTTTCACCTGTCATAATTTTATAATATGCAGAACCCATCAATGCAAAATGTAAAAGATTTACTGGTTTACAATCAACGTTTGCTCCACTATCTACAAGTATAACAGAACGATCAGTTCCTGTAGGTAAAATCGGTGCAAGAGTTGGACGTGATATTCCTTTTATTCTTCCGGTTTTCATAATTACACCAGACAAAATAGCACCTGTACTTCCTGCAGAAATTAAAGCCACTGTTTCATCATCATGTTTAAGCAAATCGAAACATCTAACAAGTGATGAATCTTTTTTTGTACGAATTGCTGTTGTTGGTGAATCACTATTTAATATCACATCAGGTGCATGTGATATAGAAATTCTTTCAATTCTTCCATTTAATATTTCTTTTATTTTAATTTCATCACCACAAAGAGTGATTGTTAAATCTTTATGTTTTTTAAGTGCAATCAAAGCACCTTCAATAATTTCAACTGGAGCATAATCTCCACCAAAAGCATCAATAACTATGTTCATTATATAATCTCCCGATAAAATATTATAACAAAAAAATTAATATTTTCAAAGTGATTTTAGTATAAAAAAATACATAACTTTTGTTATGTATTTTTCTTAACATTATTTATTATTTTTATCTTCAGTTTCGATAACAACTCTATTGTCATAAGTTCCACAATTTTTACATACCATATGTGGTTGTTTGAATGCGTGACATTTTGGACATTCAACAAGAGTTGGTGCAGCTACTTTAAAATTAGCTGAATTTCTTGTTCTTTTTCTTTGTTTTGAAACCTTCCCCTTTGGAACTGCCATGATTTCCTCCTTTAATGTACTTTATTTATAAATCTGCTTGGATAGTATATCTTATTGAGTAATAAAAGTCAAGTAAAATTTTTACTTTTTCAAACTTTTAACTATTTCTTGACAATCTCTTGCCATTAAAAGTTCTTCATCAGTTGGAATTCTATAAACTTTAACTTTTGAATTTTGTGTACTTAATTCTTCAACTGTACCTCTTGGAAGATTCCAGTTTCTATCAACATCAATTTCAACACCAGCAAATGCTAATTGTTGACAAACATATTCTCTAAGGTCTTCCTGATTTTCACCAATACCACCTGTAAATACGATAGCATCAGCACCATTCATTGCTGCCATATAAGCACCAACATATTTTGTAACTCTATAAAGTAACATATCAAGAGCAAGTTTAGCTCTTTCATTTCCTTGTTCAACAGCTTCGTTAATAGCTCTCATATCGCTAGAAACTCCAGAAACACCATCTATACCACATTTTTTATTAAGATAAGTTATAACTTCTTCAACTGTCATATTTTTCTTTTTGCAAAGATATTGAACAACTGTTGGGTCAATATCACCACTTCTTGTTCCCATAACTAAACCTTCAAGTGGAGTGAATCCCATTGTTGTATCAACACTTTTACCATGATCGATAGCTGTAATACTAGAACCATTACCAACGTGAACAGTAATAACCTTAAGTTCTTCTAATGGTCTATTCATAATCTTTGCAACTTCTGATGAAACAAATCTATGAGAAGTTCCATGAGCACCATATTTTCTAATATGATATTCTTCATAGTCTTCATATTTAATACCATACATATAAGCTTTTGCAGGCATAGTTTGATGGAAAGATGTATCAAAAACCACAACTTGTGGAATATCTTTCATAACTTGTTGACAAGCTTTAATCCCAGCAACATTTGCAGGATTATGCAAAGGTGCAAGTTCAAACAAACTTTCAATTTTTTCAATAACTTCATCTGTTACAAGTTCAGATTTTTGGAATAACCAGCCACCTTGAACAACTCTATGAGCAACAGCACTTATTTCATCTAAACTTTCAACAACACCATTTTCATTATCTGTTAAAAGGTTAATAACTCTTGAAATAGCATCTGTATGATTTGATGCTCCATCAAGAATTAATTCTTTTCCATTTGCTTTATATTTAATAAATGAACCTTCAAGTCCAATTTTTTCAACATTTCCTTTTGCGATAACATTTTCATTTTCCATATCAATTAATTGATATTTTAATGAAGAACTACCAGCGTTTAATACAAAAATTTTCATTATTTTATCTCTCCTTATTAATCTTCACATTGTAAAGCTGTGATTGCTGTAAGTGTTACTATATCAGAAACAGAGCAACCTCTTGATAAATCATTTACAGGTTTTCTTAAACCTTGCATAATTGGACCAACAGCATTTAAGCCACCTAAATATTGCATAGTTTTATAAGTAATATTTCCAGTTTCTAAATTTGGGAATATTAAAATATTTGCATCACCCTTAACAGGACTATTTGGAGCTTTTAATTGTGCAACTTTTTCTACCATAGCTGCATCGAATTGTAATTCTCCATCAGCTATAATATCGCTATTTTGTTCATGGAAAATTTCAAAAGCTGTTCTAACTTTATCAACCATTTCACTTTTTGCACTACCTTTACTTGAATAAGAAAGGAAAGCAACTCTTGGATCAGTAAGACCAAATGATCTAAAAGATTCAACACTTTCTCTTGCAATAACTGCAAGTTCCTCTGATGTTGGGTTTGGACAAACTCCAGCATCTGAAACAACCATTGTTTTACCTTTTAAGAATTTATTTTTACCATGAATCAAGAAACAAGAAGAAATAACATCTCCTTTTGATTTTGCTTTAATAATTTGAAGAGCAGGTTTAATAGTTCTTGCAGTTGAAACTTCTGCACCTCCTATCATACCATCAGCTATTCCCATTTCAACTAACAAAGTTGAAAAGTAATATGGGTCAAGAGCAAGTTCTTTTGCTTCTTCAATAGTCATTCCTTTTTCTTTTCTCTTTTCATAAAGACAATTTGCAACTTCATCAAATTTGTCATATGTTGCTGGATTTATAATTTCTAAATCAGCTAAAGTCTTATCTCTAAGAACTAAAGCACTTGCATCTCCAATAAGTAAAACTCTTGCGATTTTTTTCTTATTAATAATTTTTACTGCTTCAATTGTTCTGTCACTAAAACCTGCTTCAGGAAAAACAATAAGTTTATTTTTCTTACTTGCAGTTTCATATAATTTTTTTATACTAAACATTTCTTATCCTTTTAATTCTTATATTTATATTTTCGACATATCTATTATATTATTAAGGAGAATTTATGTCAATTGTTAGCGATAAAAAAAATAAAAAAATTAATTATTTTTTAACTTTTTTAATTTTACTTATCATTTTAAATATGGTAATTTTTCCAAAAAAATACATTAACTCTTGTTTCAATGGAATTAGTGCATGGGCATTAAATGTTTTACCATCTGTACTACCTTTTATGTTTTTTACAAAGCTTTTATTTGAATTAAATGTTATAGAAAATTTTTCAAAAAAATATAGCAATTTTACTAAAAAAATATATAACACTCCTCCTGAAAGTTTTTTTGTATTTTTAATGAGTATTATCTCCGGATACCCTGTTGGTGCAAAGATGACAGCAGACCTTTATCAAAGTGGAAAAATAAAAAAAAGTGATGCTTACAAAATGACAAGTTTTTGCTCAACATCTGGCCCGATGTTTATTATAGGTGCAGTTGGCATAGGAATGATATCGAATGTAATGTGTGGATATATAATTTTTTTATCACATATTTTAGGTGCAATTTTTAATGGTTTTTTATATAGAAAAATAAAAATAAAAAATGATTGTTTTATAAAAAACAATCATCAAAATATATCAATAAAACAGACAATAGATATAAGCGAAATAGTTATTAATTCAAGCTTAAGTATAATCTCTGTAGGTACAATAATTGCGATTTTTTTCATAATTATTGAGTTTTTTTCAAGTTTTTTTGCATTTTTACCACAAAAAATAGGTATTTTTCTTGTAGGACTCATAGAAATAACAAAAGGATGTATTGATATTTCAACCAATTTTTCACTTACTTTCGCTACTGTATTTTGTAGCTTTATAATAAGTTTTGGTGGAATATCAACCATCCTTCAATCTTTAACTATGTTATCAAAATTAGATATGCCAATTTCTCTTTTTATTTTACAAAAATTTACTCACGCATTATTTGCTTTAATCTTTGCATTAATCTTCGTCTTCTTCATCTTCTAAATCATCATCATCATAATCATCATCTTCTAAACCTTGATTATAAAATTCATATATTAATGTATTTATTTCTTCTAAACCATACTTTATTGTTTTAACCTTTTTTGAAATATAATTTAGACCAATTACAAGACCATTTAATACTTCTAAATTTTTAATATTGCAAGCTTCAATTATTGAATTAATAATATACTCAGCATCATCAAATTCAGACTTTCTTTTTTTCTCAAATTTTAATGCTGAAACCATTTGATCACAAACAGTTTGAATTTTAATAAACAATTCATTAAGTTCCAAATTTTCATCCTCCTCTACTACTTCTTCAATTTCTTCTTCAGTTTCAATTTCATTTTCTTCATTTTCTAATTGAACTCTTTCTTCTTCTACTTGCTTAATTGAAGCATTAGCAGAAACATTAAAAGCATGTGCAATTAAATTTCTAAATGGAGCAATAATCTTTAAACCAAAATTTGTAAACTCAGAATTTGTTGATTTATCAGTAAAGTATGTATTTAAGAATTGATTAATTTTTATTCTACCTTCTGAAATATCTGTTAATATACAAAATACTAATGCAATAACACTAACTTCATCTTTTGGTAAATCTACCCTACCCTTGTTTGTATTAGCATCAATTACAAAAGTTCTATTTACCATTGAGTTATGATCATATTCTTTTAAACAATCTTCAATGAGTGCATATATTTGTTCACTTTCTGTTATTGACTTTAAAATATCTTCAATCTTTGGTTCAAGTGAAAAATACTTTCCAAGCAATAGTTCATTACATTTTGCTATGAAATTTTTAATGTTAATAAGCTCTATTTTTTCCATATCAATCTCCTAAAAACCATTGTAGCACAATTTAAAAAAAAATCAAATATTATTTTAAAATTAATAAAAAATTTGCTAAAAATATATTTTAGTGGTATTATAGAGATATCAAAAAAATTGGAGATTTTACTATGGAAAACGATATTGTAACAAAAAAGCTAATAATACTTTTTTTAATGGAAAAAATGGAAATTCCTTTAACTGAAAATAATATTATCGATATTTGTTATGTAAAAAACAACTGGATAAACTATATGGATTGTATTGATCTATTGTATCACCTTTCAGATGCTAGGCTTATATATAAAAATAATTGCAAAGAGAATGAATTAAGATACACATTAACTTTTGAAGGAAGAGATTGTTTATCACTTTTTTATAAAAAAATACCAAAAGAATTAAGAGATGAAATTACTGAATATAGTAAAAATAATAAACTTGATATAAAAATTTCTCAAGAATATGTTTCAAGATATGATAAAAATGAAGATGGTTCTTATACTTTGACATTTAAAATTTATGAACCCCTCGTAAATCAACCTTTATTTCATTTATCAGTTAAGGCTCCAACAAGACAAAGTGCAGAAGAAGCTTGTGCTAAATGGAGAAATAAAGCACCTTCAGTTTACGAATATATTTTCGAAAATCTCATAAATACAGACTAATTTTCAAAAATTAGTCTTTTTTTATTAATTTAATTTATTAAATTAAATAAAAATCTTTACAAACAAACAAAATAATGTTATACTTAATTTATGAATAATAATAAGAAAATTATAGAAGTTTATGATTTAACATGTGTAAAAAATAACATTGTCTGTATTGACCATGTTGATTTTTCATTGTCACAAGGAGAGGTTGTTGGAATATTAGGAAATGAACAATCTGGAAAAACTGATTTTTTAAAATGTTTGGTTGGTATAAATCCAATAACATCTGGTCAAGTGATTATTAAAGGTAAAAACATTCAAGAAAAAAATAAATCATATGTTGCCCCAAGTATCGCAATTGACCCTCCAAAGTTTTATGGATATTTGTCTGCATATCAAAATTTAAAGATATTTTCTAATCTTTATAAAAATATTGATAAGCAAAGAATTCTTGAATCTTTAGCATTATTTAATTTACAAAGCAGAACATATGACAAAACAAGAAAATTTCCTTACTCAATCAAAAAGAAACTTTCCCTTGCACAAGCTTTCTTACCAAATTCAAATATAATACTTTTAGATGAACCTCTTAAATCTCTTCGTGGAGATGAACAATATAAGGTTTTAAACACAATAACCAATTTAATTAAGAAAAATAAATTGTCAGCAATTATTACTGGTAGAGATGTTGAACTTTTAACAAATCTTTGTGATAGATTTATTGTTTTGGAAGAAGGAAGAATTGTTTCTGAATATGAAGCATCAAGTGTTAGACTCTTTAAAGATTCAAAAGAATATAAATTCATAAAAGTTAGTCACCCAAATTATGCTGGTAAACTTACTATAAAAGAATTTGGTCTAAATGTTAAATTAAACAACAATCGTTTAATCCTTGAAACCGATGATGAAAACATTGCAAAAATCATTAAACTTTTAACTGAGAAAAAGATTTCAATTTTTGGTGCAGGTCAATTGAGATATAAAATTGATAAAATGATGGCATCACAAAACAATGGAATATAAAATTAAATAGGAGAAAAACTAGTGAAATTATTTATTCAAACAATGAACGAATTAAAAAAGATCATAATGCACCCTTTAACTTACATTATGCTAGCCATAATGGTTGTAGCTATGTCTTTCACTGGAATATTTTTAAAAACAGATAAGTTAGATTACAATGAATCAAAAATTACTGGTGATTCAATAGTTGAGCTTTATGATAATTTCTATAATTCAAACGAAAAAACTACAGACTCTCATGCTTTTTTAAATTCTCAATTAGAGAATAATAAGTTACTTATTGAAAAAATTCAACAAAAATCTGATAAAGATGAAATTGTTGAAGTAAAAGACGAATTTTGTGATTCTTTTTATCTTTTATATAGAGAATTATATGATGACACAACAACCGATAAACCTTTAATTGATTTGATGTATGATTTATATTTAAAAACTATAAAATTCCAAGAATATATGGAAAATTATGAAAAACTTGATACATTAAAATCTTCACTTCTTATTAAGGATGATGAATACAAAACTATTACAAATTTGTTAAAAAACGTTAAGAAAAATCTTCCTAAACAAAGTGAATATAGTACCCTAAAAGATAATAATAGTGTAAACAAAATTAAAGCATATGCTGATGCTGTTGTACATAACTATTATAAATCAGTTAAAGAAGTTGACGAAATGGTTAACGACTTGTCTATTTATGAAATAAATCCTGCTTATGCTATAAAATTAAATGACGATTATTATTTAAATGTAAAATCAAAATTGGAAAATATTGATACAGAAATTGATTTATTATACAACTCTTCAACAGAGAAAAATGATGAAGAAATAAAAGAAAAGATTGAAATTTTAATCTGGAATTACAAACTTCAAGTTAATTCTGCTATTGATTGTTTAAAAGCACAATTACTTATTGATATGGAAGATCAATTTGGTACAAAATCTATGAATAAATATTTAAATTATTCAGATTTTAATGCTTATGAATTAAAACAAACAGTTGCTATTTCTGATTACTATTTAACAGAAAAAAATATATATCAAGACAGATACTTAGCACCTCTTAACTTTGGTCAAAGTTCAAATAAAGTAACAGCTTATGATTTTGCATATCATCTTTTTACAATAGCTTTATTTGTAATAATTATATATATAATCGCTTATGTTTTATATACATTTGCTTTTGAAAAATTTTCTGGAAAAACAGAAATGTTTGTTTCTACTTCATTGACAAAAACTCAAATTTATTTTTCAAAAATCCTTGCTTTAATTATAGTTTCATTGTTGCTTGTTTTTGCTGTTAGTGTAATTTCAATAATACTTGGACTTTGTATTTATGGTTCACCTGAGGCTTGTATCTTAGCTATTACACCAGGTGGAAAAATAAGAATCCTTTCATCATTTAGATTCATAATTGAAAAAATCTTATTATCAACCTTAACAATAATTATGTGGCTTTCTATTGCAACAACAGTTTCTATCTTAATCAAAAATTTCTATAAAGCATGTGGTGTAATTGCATTTATATATGTATTAACATTGGTTGGAAATTCTCTTTTAATGCCTTATTTGATTTGGCAATTATTCCCATTTGCACACTTTGATTTATCAATATTTATTGGTGGTGCAACTTTAGATAGTGGCTTCCTTGTAACCTCAATTTATAAAGGTGCAAATATTATTGTTTCATATTTATATTTCTTTATTTTGTTAATCGCATTAAACATTTTAAATTATTTTATGTTTAAAGGTAATGACCAAAATCAAACTAAACCTAAAAAAGTAAAGAAAGTAAAATCATCAGAAAGTGTTGTTCAATCAGAAGATTATGTATTACCTCAAGAAGAAACTACTGAAACTAATCCAGAAAGTACTGATTATACACCATATTAAAATATAAAAAATACATTTATTCAAATACGAATAAATGTATTTTTTTTAATTAAATTAAAATTTTTAATTATTTTTACAAAATAAACAAGGATCTGGCGAATCTATTTTTCCATAATTAACCCTTGCAGCTTCCCTACAACCACCATCACACTTATCTAAATTTTTACAATCTTTACACATTGTTGGTATATAATCGCTTTGTTTATACCTATTCCAAGTTGAATGATTTATAAGCTTATCAAGTTCATTCCATTTACAAATTCTTTCTGGCGAATGATTACAAACTTTAATATATCCACTTGGATCAGTTACAAAAAACATTTTAACTGCTGAACATTTTGTTCCAACATGAATTCTTTTATATTTATCTGGATCTTTTATAATACAATATGGTAACTCTGTTCCAACATGACCTTGCATTCCTGCTCTTTCCAACACTTCCTCAGCAATATCCAACATTTGATTAATCTCATCATTTGTTAGTAAAAATTCTTTATTAAACATACCCCTTCCACCAGGTAAAAATCTATTTAACAAAACATATGACGCTCCATTAATTAATGGAAAACTAATATTTTCATAAAGTTCTGGAAGATTTTTCTTTGTTACAGCTATATTTGCAACAGTTTTAATACCAAGATTTTTACATGCTTTAAACAAATTTAAAACATGATCAATATTGTCTACACCCGTATGATCTTTAAATGTTTCAATTCCAGGAACACTTATACTGAGTAAAATATCTAAATCTTTTATTTTTAATAAAAAGTCATCGTCAATTTTTCTACCATTTGAAATAAGACCAACACTAATACCTTGACTCTTGGCATATTTAACTATATCTATAACATCTTCACGCATTAAAGGTTCTCCTCCGGTGAAAGTTATATGCTTAACGCCATTTTCGATATAATTTTTAATAACTTCAAACCAAGTTTCTTTTGGTAACTCTGTATTTTTATAATCTAAATTATACTCCCAAGGACATGAACAAAAAATACATGCATGGTTACACCTTGAAGTCAATTCAATAACTGCTGTTTTTGGTAAAATTTTTTTCATATTTTTAAACCTTAAAAATTAAAAATTGATTCTAATAATTCTGCAAACTGTTCAATTTTTAAAACATCTCCATCAATTTGATTTAATTTTTCATTAAATTTTTTATTGTATTTTTTTATTTCTTTTTTAAGTCCACTATATTTATTAACAAAGCATTCAAATTGTTTCATTGCTTCTTTTTTATCATATTCAATATCTAGTCCAAGAATCATATTTAAAGCTCTATCAATCATAAATTTATCAACTTGTCTATCTCTAAAATCCATAGAAAAATTATCATCTTTCAAAAATGATTTATATGTATGATTCTTAGATAAGAACATTATAACTAATTCATAATCTAATAAATTAGATGTTTTTTTGCTATCTATATTAATACCAAAATGTCCAACATAAGGATATGAAATAATCTCATTAGAATCTATCTTAATCATAAGCTCAAGTTCATGTCCTTTTTCTTTTATGCAATCTGGACATAAATATCGAAGTTCTGCTTCAACTCCAACTTTTAAAAACTTTTTAACAATTTCTTCATACTCATCAAAATCATTATCAATATCAGTTGTTTCAATATCAAAAGTTTTATGACAATGATAACAATCTTTTTGAATTGTTATTGAGGTTGGAAACATCATAGAATAACACATAGCGTTTACAGGTTTTACACTCTTATAACTACCATCTTCTATTCTTGATTTTCTTAATTTATCAAGTTTTTTATTTATTTCTTCCCTAGATAACATACAAAAACTACTCCTTTTTTATAAAAAATTACATTTTTTTAAATTAATTTACTAATTTCACTTCTTGCAATCATATCACATTTGTTGTTTAACTCATTGTCAGCATGTCCTTTAACTTTATTCCAATTTACTTTATGCCTTTCAAGTTGTTTTAATAATCTCTGCCATAAATCTACATTTAATACTTGAGATTTTCCTTTTGTTCGCCAGTTATTTAAAACCCAAAAACTTATCCAATCTTGAACAAATGCATTTACAACATAAGCTGAATCACTATAAACATCAACTTCACAACCTTCTTTTAAACATTCAAGTCCCATAATAACAGCCATCAATTCCATACGATTATTGGTAGTTTCTTTTTCTCCACCACTAAGAATTTTCTCTCTATCATTATATCTTAAAATTGCACAATAACCACCTGCACCAGGATTACCCGAACAAGCCCCATCAGTATATAAAATAATTTTCTTCATTAATTTTCCTTTATTTTTAATTCATCACAAATTTTTGCTAAGTCAAAGTCTTTCTTTTCTTTAGTAGGCCAAATCTTATTTCCATCATTTTCTTTTCTTGGTAAAATATGAAAATGTAAATGAAATACACTTTGTTCTGCATCTTTACCACTGGCATTAATAACATTAACTCCACTAAATCCAAGATTTTTATAATGATTTGAAATTAATTTTACTGCTTTGATAATTTCTGACAAATAATCATCTTCACAATCAAACACATTTTCAAAATGTTTTTTAGGAATAACTAATGTGTGTCCAAAGTAATCATTAGCGATATCTAAAAATGCATAAACATAATCATTTTCATAAATTTTATAACTAGGAATTTCTCCATTAATAATTTTACAAAACAAACAATTTTCCATACTATACTCCTATTTAACAAACTTTAATAAAGTAATATCATTTTCATGAATTACACAATTATTATCAATTCCACTCATAACATGAGCAATTTCTTTAATACTTTCTCCATGATAATCAGAACCACCTGAAGTAATTAAGTTATACTTTTCAGCAAACTCTTTAAATTGAATTCTATCTTCTTCACTTATACATTCGTTATAAAGTTCTATTCCTTTAAGTCCATAACTTATTAAATTTTTAACATGTTCTTCAATATCTATTTCTGGATAATCTTGTTTTTCAATTGAAGCATGTGCAAGAATTGGAATTCCACCAGCAATATTTATTGCAGAAATAACATCTTTTGTACTCAAATTTGTTTCAGCAATTTTTGATTTATCTAGTTTTAGATATACTTTATAAATCTCTTCAATATCAAGTTTTCTATTTAATTCTTTTTCAATTTTTTCAAAATAATTATTTTCAACCAAAATTTTAACTAAAATAGGTTTTCCAATTGTACCCTCTTTACTAAAAATAAAATTTTTATGTTCTTCTGAAATCTCAATATCAAATTTTTCTTTTAAATGTTCAAACAAATAATTCATTTTAGTAATTCTCATTTCTTGCATTTTATTAATTAAAGTTTTTATTGCATCATGATTAAAATCAATATTGTAACCAAGAATATGACTTTTTACAAAAGTATTCTCATCTTTACAAGAAAATTCAACCCCAGTAACATAGTCAATATCTATATTTTTTTCTTTTATATAATTAATTGCTTCTTGATTTCCATCTATATTATCATGATCAGTAATACTAAAACCTTTACAACCATAGTTAAGTAATTGGTCAATAATTTCTCTTACAGTGAATTCACCATCTGAATGTTTTGTATGAATATGAAAATCATATTCTCCTCTAATAATTTCCATAATAAACCTCTATATAAAATTATAACATATAGAGATTTTATTTATCAAATATAATTAAAAAAAAGATTTATTCAAATCTCTTTTTCTTTTTTTTAAAATACAAATTTATTACAATTATCCCAAAGTAGTTTAAGAAAATAAATATAAATAAAAATATTAGTAATAAGTTGTTGTTAATAAAAATTTTAAAATTATTTAACCCCTCAAAAATGGTAATAAAACCAAAAATGGTAAATATTAAAAAGGAAATAAAGTTTAAAGTTTTTGTTGGTACTTTTCTTTTTAAATATAAACCAACTATAATCCCAATAACATCAGCAAGGATAAGTCCAAATGTACAACCTAAAAACACAAACAACATATTATTTGAAAAAAATTGAGATACATAATTTGCAGAAAGAGCAACTACAGAAAGTTGAGTTTTATCGCCAAGCTCACTAAAAAAGAAAGCTAAAAAGATGGATAAAATCGGTGTAAATTTTTTATACATTTTTTGATTATTTTCTTCTTTACCTTCAAAGATTAAACTTACTGCAAAAAACAAAAACATAAATCCTGCAAGAAGTTTTACTATTCTAAAATCAATATAATTACTAAGAAGTGTTCCCAAAGTAACACCTATTATATTTAATAAAATTATTGCAAAAATTACTCCAGATAATATATGTTTAACTTTATAATTGTTTGACATTGCTATCAAAATCAATAAAGATTTATCTCCAATTTCTGCTATAAATATTGTTAAAAAAACAATTAAAAATATACTCATATTTTTATATATTTAATTAAAACAATATAAATAACTAAATTTTTTATAATATATTATACTTTTTTGTAAAATACATAATATGTGTATTATGCAATATACATAATACTAAATATTGTGTATTATGCAACAATTATACATTCAAACTTTCTATTTCTTGTAATTCAAATCTATACTTTTGTTGTACTTGTGGATATTTTTTATGATCTACTTCACTTAAAAACATATCATAAGGTCTAATATATGATTTACAATCCCCATACAAAGCTTTATATAAAACAAATTTCTCTTTTGTTTCAGAATGTATTACAACATCTAATACTAAATAATAGTCTCCTTTAAAATGTTTATATATTGCATTTAATTTTAATTCTTGCATATTTACCTCCTAAATTTATTTTATAAAATTATAAAAGTTTAGTCAATAAAAAAAGATATTAGAATAATCCTAATATCTTATTTATTGAAAGTTTTATCAATAACTCCACCACCTAAACAATTTCCTTCTTCATCATATAAAACGACATATTGTCCAGGAGTTACAGCTCTTTGTCTTTCTTTAAAATCAACTCTAATTTCCTTATCATTCAAGATTTCCACAGTAACCTCTTGATCAGGTTGACGATATCTAAATTTAGCAAAACAATTAAACTTTTTTGCACTTGGAACTTCAGGTATAAAATTCATTTCACTTGCATACAAACCATCAGAGAAAAGTTCTTCTCCTTCTCCTTGAGAAACATACAAGATATTTTTTTCAAGATCTTTTTTTATTACAAACCATCTTTCCCCTGTACCATCTTTTGTTCCACCAATATTTAACCCTCTTCTTTGTCCCAAAGTATAATACATAAGCCCATCATGTTTTCCAATAACTTTTTCATCTAATGTTCTTATTTCTCCCTGTTGAGCTGGAAGATAATTACTTAAAAATTTTTTAAAGTTTCTTTCACCAATAAAACAAATTCCAGTACTATCTTTCTTTTTTGCATTTACAAGGTTTGCTTGTTCTGCAATCTTTCTTACTTCAACCTTATCAATTTCCTCTAATGGAAAAATAACTTTTGAAAGTTGTCTTTGATTTAATTGATTCAAAAAATAAGATTGGTCTTTTGATAAATCATGAGCTTTTGCTAAATAAAATTTTCCATCTTTTTCATAAACTTTTGCATAATGTCCTGTAGCTATTTTATCAGCACCAAGTGTTAATGCTTTTTGCAAAAATGGACCAAATTTTATTTCTCTGTTACATAAAACATCAGGATTTGGAGTTCTACCCTTTTTATATTCTTCTAAAAAATGCTCAAATACATTTTTGTAATATTCTTTTGCATAGTTTACTGAAAAATAAGGAATGCCAATTGTATTACAAACTCTCTTTACATCTTCAAAATCAGCTTCTGCAGTACATTCCCCATCTTGTTCTTCCCAATTCACCATAAACAATCCAATAACATCATGTCCTTGTTGTTTAAGCAAATGAGCAACAACTGAAGAATCTACCCCTCCACTTATGCCAACGACAATATTCATACAACAACACCCCCATCAGAAGTAACTTCTAACGACACTGGTACTTTATATTTGTGTAAAATAATATACGTAATTGAAAATAACCAATCTAAAGCAAATAATGCCATCGGTAAGAATAATATCATTTCTATATATTTTAATAATACTGCATTAAATATTGTACATGCCAATGTCAAAATAAAACCAACTATACATAAAATTCCTCGTACATATTTTCCAACATAAAAATGATGTACACCAAACCACCCTAAAAAGATTGAAAACAATAACAATTTCCAATATTTTACATCAGCTGGATATTTGTTTGTATAAATAACATATTCCTTTTCGCCAGCTTTAATTCTCTTTTTTGCACAAGCATTTGTTGCATAATCAAGACGACTAAAAATTAAGCCACATTCCTCACAGCGACTTTGAGATAGTAAACATTTATTTCCACATCTTGGACATTTTTTAGCTTGTCTTCCATTTAATTTCATATTAATATGATACTATTAATACAAAAATTTGTCAACTTGTAGTAGATATTTTTCCACTCGCTTTATTAAAATAGATGTAAGATGGTTTATCATCTGGGACATATTTTAATATTTCTTCAAAACACTCTTTGGACTTTAAATAATCTTTTTCATTATAATATCTTACGCCCCTTTCAAATTTCCCTTTTAGCTTAATTAATTTTTCTCTTTTTTGCTTTGGATAGTATTCTAAATTTTCAAATAATGATAATTGATTTTGTCCATCTAATGTCAAAGAGCCTGTATACCTATAAATTATCGGAAAAGAACTTGGAAGTTCATTTAATGTTTCTTTAGAAAATATAATTTTTGTTCCAATATATTTATTTATCTCTTCCATTTTTGAAGCAAGATTTACTACATCAGAAATTATTGTCGGAGATTTTCTTTCTTCTTCACCTACTATACCAAAAATAACTTCTCCTGTATTTATACTAATTCTTACATCTATATTAGGTAAATCTTTTTGACTTTTGTTTTTAATTTCAATTGCTCTAACAATTGCCAAAGAACATTCTATTGCATTTTGAGGTTTTGAAAAAACAGCAAGAATTCCGTCTCCCATATATTTATCAATAAAACCATCGTATCTTCTAATTAATGGCGAAACTGTGTGTAAATACGAATTAATATAATTAAAATTTTCTTCTAGACTCAATGTTTTACTCATATTAGTCGAACTATTCATATCACAAAACAATGTAGTAGCCTTTTTTTGAACTTGATTACCAAGTTCGAGTTCAGAAATATTATTTTTACCTAAAAATTTTAAAAATTGTTTTGGAATAAATTTTTGAGTTTCTAAATTAGTCTTTTTTAATAAATTATCTTTTTCTTTATAATTATAATTTATTTTATTTAATGAATATTCTATCTCCTTAAATTGTTTACTACCACCTATTTTTACCTCATCATCATAAAGTCTTCCATCTCCCAATCTATGAGCATATTTTTGAACTTTTGAAAGAGGTTTACATATCATAGCAATTGTAACAAAAACAATCAATAAATAAATTATAGTAAAAAGAATTGACCAAAGAATATTGTTATAACTATTTGTAGTTGAATTAATATTTAAAGCCGTCTTAACAACCTTTGCAGTTTCAGTATTTATATTTTTTAAATCAGCTAAAAGATATATTCCAACTGCATAGTAAATTGTAACAGGTATAGTCGCAAAAAATATTGATTTTGAAAGTTTAATACTTTTTAAAAATCTTATATAAAGTATTGAAAAAAGAATTGTAAAAATCAATGAAAAAACCAACCCACTAATTGATAGAGGATTAAAATCAAAATCAATTGTTTTTGTTGTTAAAGTTAAAGATGAAAAAACATATTTTGATAAAATAATCATAGGAATAAAACTTATAATTGTTAATATAATTAAAATTTTTGTTGATGTTCTCATACAAATATTTTGAAGCAAAATAAAATACTTATTCATAAACAAGTATAATTTTCAGAAAATTGTTCACATTAATTTTAAAGGAGAAATTTATGGAAAACAATGAAAAATTAAATGTTTATTTAAATGCAATTTATCAAAATACAAAAACAGCAATTCAATCAATTGAAGATATTCTTCCAAAGTGTGAAGATGAAGAATTAAAAAGCGAACTAGCAAGAGAAGAAGATGGTTACAATGTTATTTCAAAAGAATGCGAAGCTTTTGCAAAAGCAGAAAAAATTGAGGAAATAAAAGACAACAATTGGTTTGAAAAAGCAAAACTATGGAGTAGCATTAACATGTCAACAATGATGGATAAATCAAATAGAAAAATTTCTGAACTTATGTTGCTTGGAACATTTATGGGTATAATAACTTTAATTAAAGATAAATATGACCATCAAAATGTATCAAAAGAACTTGATGAAATCGCTGAAAAACTACACAATTTTGAAAAAGATAATCTTGAAAGATTAATACCATTTTTAAATAACAAAGAATAAATAAAAAATAAAATTAATATTTGATTTTCTCAAATATTAATTTTTTATATGCAAAAATACATTATTTTCTTGATTTTTTACAATTATTTCTTTATTTTTAAAAATTAAATCAATTTCATCATCAAGAAAAATTAAATCTAAAGATAAAACAATTTCATTTAAAAAAAATTTTATATCAGCATCATAATTCAAAAAACAATATTCCCCTTCAAGCACATAAAAAGGATAATTATTATTAGTATCTTTAAATTCACTTCCAACAAATTCTAAATGATATGATGTTTTATCTTCAACTATTAAAAAATAAATATATTTTATTTCATAAGGAATAGGATCATCTTCAACTATTCCTTTTATCCAATTTTTTATTGTTTCTATCATATTTTATAACTCATTAATAATATAACAAATACTTCACAAATAATACTTGCAAACAAAAAAGTTAATGCGAAATTAAAAAATTGAAATTTAATTTCCACACTTTTTGCCGTTGCAATTACTTGCCTTGAAAGGTCTTTATCCATATTATCAAAAGTATAATTTTTTGGAAAAGGATAATTATTTTTTAAAGCTTTCAAATACTCATTTTCATCAAATTTTACTATATCTTTATAAAACATTAAATTTGAATATTCTATTATTTTTTTAGATTTTTTCAATGTAGATTTTTTTGCAAATAAAGCAATAAAGCTAAAAGACAATGATAATAACGAAAATAAAATTGAACAAGCAGAAAGCAATGTTATAAGCGTATTAACATTTTCCAAATATGCAACAGAAAACACAGCAATAGCTGTTGCAAGTGTTATTAAAATTGAATGTTTATTTTCTGCAAATTTTTGTTGTTCAAAAAGTTTTTCATATATATATTTTAATGTTTGCTTCATACATTAATTTTTAACCTTTTTTTATTTTTTAAACATCAATTCAATTTCACTTTCGTAATCATTATGTAAAGCAAGATACATTAATTTTTTGTTATTTAAAAGTTTTAAATTACCATTATCAAATTGTACCATAAATAACATATTTTTATTATTTTCTTGAAATGAAATTATATCCTTAAGTTTTGTATGAGAACTTACAATATAAATATTCGCTTTAGAAAAATTTTTAAACTTTTTACAAAATACATCTATTTTTTCATATCTACACTCCTTCCCAATATCAATACAACCTAAAATTAAAAATATTGGAAACAAAATTAATGTTGGATTAAAAGATATAAAACAAGTTATTATAAATAAAATAAAAAATATTATTGATGTTATCAAATTTAATATTATAGAAAATTTTAAAGCAATTTTTCTTTTTACAAAATTTGAAAAAATTGAAACAAACACCCTTCCACCATCCATTGGATATAAAGGTAAAAGATTAAATAAAAGTATAATCATGTTTAAATTTACAAATTCATAAGTAAAATTAAAAACAATTGGAAATATCCACCAAATTGCAGTAACAAAGAAAATTGTAATAAGATTAAAAACAGGTCCAGCAAGAGAAATCAATATTTCATCTTTATTTTCAATTTTCTGTCCCTCTATATCTATCGACACCCCATAAGGTGAAAGAGAAAAGTTTTCTATTTTATAACCTAATCTTTTGCTAACAACATAGTGCCCAAGTTCATGAATTAAAACAGCCAAAATATACCACAAAAAACAATTATTAAAAATAATTAACCAAATTGATATCAAAAGAAAAACAGGATGAATATAAAATTTTTTCATAATATTAAAAATATAACCACCATACATAAAAATAAAAAAGACATCACACTCACAAATGAGGTAAATAATGTCTTTTTATTTACTTTATATCTATATGTTATTGGATTATAATTTTCTCCAAAACATTTTTGAATTTCTTTTGACATATCTTATGATATGCAAAATTTGTCAAAATAAGAACAAATTAAGCAGGTTCGCTTGAATTAACTTCTATATCACCTTCAACAACCAAATCTGTCTCATCTTTCAAAAAATCAGGAATTTCTTCTTTATCAGGGAAATTAAATAAACTATCACCCTTATCTTCTTTAGGTTCATCTCTTATAACCCTAATTCTTTCAAGCAAATCTTCATAAGAAGGAAGATTATTTATGTCTTCAAGATTAAATCTTTTTAAGAAAGTTTCTGTTGTACCAAATAATAAAGGTTTTCCAACAGCATCTTTTCTTCCAACAACTTCAATCATATTTTGGTCTAAAAGAATTTGAACTGCATAATCACTGCTTGATTTTCTAATGTCTTCAATATCAAGTCTTGTTATAGGTTGTTTATAAGCAATAATTGCCAAAGTTTCAAGAGCCGCTCTAGTCAAATGTTTTTCCCTTATTGGATTTAAAACATCAGAAATATAACTAGCATAAGCTTGATTTGAAGCTAATTGAACTTTCTTTTTGTAAGAAATAATATGTATTCCTTTTTCACCAGTATAATCTTTTTTCAATTCTTCAATAGCTTCTTCAACTTTTTTTTCAGAAATATTAAGTTTTTCAGCAATAAAACTTTTTTCAATTCCCTCTCCCGCAACAAAAAGAATTGAAAAGATTATCTCTTTTAAATTAACATTTTCTTCCATAATTAAACCTCTTTTGAAATAATTTCAATTTGTCCAAAAATATTTGCTTGAACAACTTGTAATGTTTGTAATTTTAATAATTCTAACAATGCCAAAAAGACATTAATAAGTTCACTCTTTGTCATATCTTCTGCAAACAAATCTTCAAACATAAAACTTTTTCTTTGAGCAGCAAAGTTTCTGATTGAAATAATTTTTTCTGCAACAGTAAATCTATCTTTCATAACCTTTTTAGGTTCTTCTGGTTTTAAATTCTTTTTAGCTTCTTCTCTTGTTAAAAGTTTTGCAAAAGCATCTAAAAGTTGGTCAAGCACCATATCCTTTATAACAATCTTTACTTTTTCAGTTTCTTTACCTGGAGCTCTATAAATTTTATCAACATCTTCTATTTCTTTTAAATCTTTGCCTGCTTTTTTGAAAATTTCATATTCCTTAATTCTCTTTAAAAGTAAAGCTTCATCATCTTCTTCATCAGGTTCCTCAACAGTCTCAACTGGTAAAAGATGTTTAGATTTAATTTCAATAAGTGTCGCAGCAATCGTAATAAATTCACTAGCCTTATCAACATCAATATTTTGTACATCTTCCATATACTTTAAATATTGATCAGTAATTTCAGATAATTTAACAGTTTCAATATCAAGTTTTGAATCTTTAATTAAGTGCAATAATAAATCAATTGGACCTTCAAAGTTATCCAATTTAAATCTATAATTTTCTTCAAAAACACCAAATTGATCAATATTTTCTTCAGTACTCATTAAAACAGCCCCCAAAAGCTAAAAAGTATTTTTTCAAACAAAGAAACAAACCAATCAAATAAGTTAAATACACTTAAAAATAAAAAACAAATTAAAAGTATGTTTCCGTATTTGTACATAAATTGCGAATATTTGTTATCAGGTTTAAAAAATGAATTTACAAAATTAAAACCATCTAATGGATAAATTGGTAATAAATTAAATATCGCCAATGAAATATTAATAATAAACATAGAATCAAAAAAGAATCCTAAAAATATTAAAAATAAATTATTAGACAAAAGTAGTTTATTTCCAAAAAAATAAAATAACCCACTAAAGATAATTGCAAAAATAAAATTTACAAATATACCTGCAAGAGAAACTAATCTTATTCCCTTTTTATAATTTCTAAATTTCATAGGATTTATTGGAACTGGTTTTGCCCATCCAAACCCTACAAACAAAAAGCATATTAATCCATACATATCAAAATGAGCAAAAGGATTTAATGATAATCTTCCTCTCACCTTTGCAGTATCATCTCCAAGCTTGAATGCAACGTATCCATGTGCAAGTTCATGAGAAGATAATGAAATCATAAGAGATAAAAAATAACCTATAACTAGCGCAAGGATAAATAGAATATTATCACCATTTGCCATTTTCAAAATTGAATATAACATACCAAGGTAAGTATATCAAATACACACTAAAAAATCAAGTAAAAAAAATAGATAATTTTATATAAAATTGTATAAAAAAAGAAATGACAAAACGTCATTTCTCTTACCAATTTTCAACAATTTTTCCTATAGAATCAAACAAAGATAACTTTTCAATATTCTCGTTAACTATAACATCAATTTCTCTTATAACAACTCCATTTTTGATAATTTGAATTTTACCAACAACATCACCTTTTTTTGTTGGAGCATTCAATTTTTTAGGTATCAATTTATTAATTTGATAATCACTATTATCACCCTTTCTTGTTATCATTGAAAAATCTTCTTTAGCATAAATTTCCACATTTTCTTTCTTACCTTTGTTTACAGAAAGTTCACATAAAGAAATACTACTATCAATTATTTTTTCATTTTCAAAATTTGCAAAACCATAATTAAATAAAGTAGAACATTCATTGAACCTAGTCTTACTATTTTCAGCACCAACAACCACCGAAATTAATCTCATACCATCTCTTTGTGCACTAGCTGTTAAACAACAACCAGCTTCATTTGTTGAACCTGTTTTACCACTATCACAACCTTTGTAATATCTAATTAATCTGTTTGTATTTACTAGTTCAGTTTTTCTTCCTGAAGGATGATTAAGTTCATCCATCCAAACGTTACTATAATTGTGATAAATATCATATTTTAAAACTTCTGATAACAAAATCGCAGAATCTTTTGCACATGAATATTGTTCAGGAATAGGAAGTCCTGTACAATTCACATAGTTAGTATCTTTCATTCCAAGCTCTTTTGCTTTTTTGTTCATTCTTTTAACAAATGCTTTTTCACTTCCACTAAAATATTCAGCAAGAGCAACACTTGCATCATTAGCAGAAGCCATGATAACTGACTTTAAAAGTTCTTCAAAAGTATAATTTGAATAAGCATCTAAAAATACTTGAGAACCTCCCATTCCTGAAGCATTTTCACTCACAGTTATCTTCGTGTCAAGAGCAACTTCTTTGTTGTAATAATCTTCAAGTGAAAGTAAAATTGTCATCATTTTTACCATACTTGCAACCGGTAAATGTTGAGTAGAATTTTTCTCATATAATATTTCCTTTGATGAAAAATCCATCAAAAACGCTGATTTTGAGGTGATTTCAAGTTCATCTGTTGCAAGTGCATATTTTTGCATACTACCACAACATATATTGAGTGATATAAAGCATAATACACAAAATATAAAAAACCTTTTCATAAACACTCCTCTTTTTTGTAGTGTTTTCAGAAAAGGTAATTTTATACATTAATTAAATTTTAGAAATAAATTCTTTAACAATTCCTGCAATATTTTTTGCAGCTTCATTTCCTCTTGCAAGTACATCATCATGAGTTAATTCTTCACAATTATCCCCAATAATTTTGTCAACTATACAAGCGAAAGCTAAAACTTTCATATCATAATAAACTGCAATAATTGTATCATGAGCAGTACTCATTGAAACTGTGTCTCCACCTATTTTTCCAAAGAAAACAATTTCAGCTTGAGTTTCATAATTTGGTCCTGAAACTTGAAGATGAACACCTTCACGGATATTTATATTTTTTTCTTTTACAATATCTCTAACAATATTTAAATATTCCTTGTCATAGATATTTTGGAAATCCAAGAATCTTACAACTTCTTCTTCAGGATCATTTATCATTGGATTTACACCAGTCAAATTGATATGATCTTTAATAAGCATAATATCTCCAACATCAAAGTTAGGATTTAAACAACCTGTTGATGTTGTCATAACAATAGTCTTTACACCAAGTTCTCTTGCAATTTTATAAGGTAATTTCACCTGTTCAAAATCACCATTTTCATAAAAATGATATCTTGTTATAAACATAACATTTTTACCTGATAATCTTCCAAAAATGAAAGAACCTTTATGTCCCTTAACTTTTGATTTTGGCATATCAAGTTCATCATAAGTTATTTCAACTTTTTCTTCTAAAATGTCTGCAAGAGCTTGCAAACCTGAACCAATTATAATACCAACAGAGATTTCATAATCAATTTTTTCTCTAATTTTATTTACAATAGCATTTAATTCCATATTGCCTCCTTAATGGATTATAGCAATTTTTTTATAATAAATCAAACAATATATTAAATTACTAAAATTACATTTGCTTTAAATATATACAACAGGATAGTTTCTATAATATTAAAACATAATAAGATTAATATAAAACTTAAAACAAACAAACCTCTATTACAC
>JAFTYD010000023.1 GCA_017464845.1 Clostridia bacterium | reverse complement strand
TTCGTATCCTACAACGGGAGGTAGCTCAACTGGTAGAGCATGAAAAAATGGGGTTAGTCAAAATCCCGTACAGCAATTCTTTTTAAGCAATTGGGATGCCAAGGTTGTAGGTTCGAGTCCTACCCTCCCGACCAATTAAAATCTAAGGTTAATCCCTTAGATTTTTTTATTATAAAAATATATATACTTATATTCTTTTCAAAAATTGTAGAATGTGGTAAACTAAAAATGTTATAGAAGGTATGTATGGAAATAACAGAAAATAAAAAAGTAAGAAGATTAGAACAATCAAAGCAAGATAAAATAAAAGAGGAGAAACAAAAATATTTTAGAAGAAATACTCCCCTTTTTTCTGCTCTTATAAATGTTACAAAAACTAAAAATCTTATAAAAGAAGGGTGGAATGTTAACCATGTAGGAGACAATGGAATTACTCCACTCTTTTACGCTATAAAAATTGATGCTAAAAAAGAGATTATAGAAATGCTAATAGAAAGTGGAGCAAAACCAAATCAAGACCTTATTATTTATATGATGAAGAAAGGTATAAGAGAAAATTTTGAGTTGTTTTTAAATATATATAACCCACATGAAGAAAGTTACAAGTTATTGCTAGCCACAGCGATTAACCTTTTTTTAAGAAGGAGAGAGAAAATATATTTTTTCTTGAAACTATTTGAATATAAGAAAAACTTTGCAAATATTGATATAAGCGAACTTTTAAATCACAGCGAAATTAAAAAAGGTCAAAGTCCACTTGCATTTGAGTTTTTAGATGATGAAGAAATTAATATATTAACTTATTTATTTGACCATGGTGCAAATGTTAATGCACCTAATGTAAATGACAGTACACTTCTTGATTATGCTGTTTTAGCTCTTTCTAGTAGAGAAGAGGTAGTTTATTTATTGCTTGAAAGGGGTGGAAAATTTTCAAACGAAGAAAAACTTCTTGCTGTTGAAATGATTGAAGGTGCTGGAAGCGAAGAAGATGCACTCAGAATTTAAAAAATGTATTTCCTTATATTGAAGATATAAATGCAGTAGATAATCGTGGTAGAACAGCAATAATGATGGCAACAGAAAGAAATTATAAAAAAGTTTATAATTTTCTTACTTCTAATGGTGCAGAAAAAGATGTATTTAAGCAAGGGGAGAGTATAGATAAAGCACTTGAAAGTGTTATTAATTCGATGGATTTAAAACTTATATCAAAAATTGATAATAACATTTTAAACAATGTTAAAATAAATAACTATTCTATACTTGGCTTTGCTGCTAACCAAAGTTTACTTAGTGAAACTAAACAAATGTTGAATTTGCTTATAGATAAAGGAGCAGTCTTTTGTAAAGAAGATGGTCTCTGCTTTTTTGTTCACGATTTATTAAGAGAAGATGATGAGTTTTTAACAAAACTTATAAAGGCAGGTTTAAATGTTGGAGATTTTGGTTGCGAGGGGAGATGTTTTACCTATGAGATAATAAAAGAAGGAAGAAATAATATTATTTTAACATTACTTAATAACAGGGAATGTTTGACAAATACTTATAATGGTGCAATTTTACTTGCAAATGTTATATTGTATGCAAACTATGATTTAGCACATACTATAATAAAAACGATAGATGTTAAAAAGTGTTATGATGATTTGCTAGAGGTTCACGCAAAGTGTTATGACAAAAATTTTTATAATGCTTTTTTGAAAGGTGGGAATTCTTATACAAAAAAGGTTGATTATGACATAAATCCAATTTGTGCGGCTATTTATATGGAAAGACCAGATATATTAGAAGCATTACTAGATTTAGGAATTACACCTAAACATCATAGTGATGAAGAAACATTGTGGAGTGATGTGTTTTATTACAGCAAAAATAGAGATATAAGTCTAAAATTTATCAAAATTTTAGTTAGCCATGGTGTAGAAATTTGCGATTGGAAACTTGCTTGTTATAATTTCTTACCCGAATGTATAAACCTTTTAGTTGAACTTGGGTTAGATAAAGATAAACTAGACTGGAAAAAAGAAGATATAGCTCCACTTAGTAAAAAAGAAGGTAATCTAATAAATATTATAAAGGTTTGGTTTCATCATATAAAAAAAGTTGATAGAGAAAATAAAGTACAAGACTTAGCACACATAATTAAATTTTTGCTAGATATTAATGCTGATGCAAACTTTAT
Source organism: Clostridia bacterium (assembly GCA_017464845.1). GTDB lineage: Bacteria > Bacillota > Clostridia > Christensenellales > UBA1242 > Caccovivens. The sequence continues at coordinate 637 of JAFTYD010000023.1, read as the reverse complement.
AAATGACGATGGGGATAATGCTATTACATATTTGTTAAACAATAATGCTGACCCAGAAGATTATTTTGAAACTTTTGAAATATTAATAAATGCTGGACTTAACCTTGACCATAAAAACAAAGAGGGGAATAGTGCTAGAAGTCTTATTGAAGAAAAGTATAAAGCTTCAAAAAAAATTATGAATTTAATTAGAAAAATCTAAGGTTAATTCCTTAGATTTTTTATTGCTATATAAATTAAATTGTGGTAAATAAAATACGCTTGCTTTTTAAGTTGTTGTATGATATTATTTATTTGTTAGTAATATATGGGAAATGTAGCTCAATTGGTAGAGTAGGAAATCTGGGGTTAGTCATAATCCTTTACAGCAACTTTTTTATGCACTGTCAATGCCCTGGTTGCAGGTTCGAGTCCTGTCATTTCCCGCCAAAATTAAAAGTGAGGAAAGAAAATGAGTAAATTTTTTGAAGAATTGAAAACAACATTAAATCATGAGTTCAATGTTTCAATAACAGAAAAAGGTGCAACAGGCTTCCGTACAACTGGTAAAAGTCTTTTGGATCTTAATTTTTCTGTGTCTTCATTGCGTAAAGCTAATGTCGATGAAGTTTTTGATAAGTTTGCAAAAGCATACTTT
>JAFTYD010000022.1 GCA_017464845.1 Clostridia bacterium | reverse complement strand
GTGGTAAAAATAAATTACTTATCACAATAATATCAGTCGGCTCTGCAGTTATTCTTTCATTGGTAATTTTCTTAATATTATTCTGTGGAGTATGGAATGTTGATATTAAAGCGAAAGCTGCACAAGTTGATGAATCTCAAAAGATTAAAGTAAAATGGGATGTATCAAGAAAAGTAAGTGCAGTTGAAATTGTTGTTTCTCACAATGGTGAAGAAGTTTCAACAACAAAGCTTGACGACAAGAAAGATATTGAAAAAGGATCTTATGTCGTTGATGCATATTACGGTAATATGGACGTTACTGTAAGGGTTAAAAAGGGGCTTAGAAAAGCAGTTGACGAAACTAGTGTTAAAGTTTTTGCAAGTGAATATAATATTGCTCCAATTACTGCAACAATGCCTGTAACTTTGTTTTCTTTAAATTTAAAAGAAATTACAAATGATTACACAATTCCAACATTTGTTTGGTTCAAAAGAAGTGATGTTTGGGATTATTCAAAATTACCAAATAATGTTTACACAATGCCTATTGCATCACAAAAAGAAATTACTTCAAATGCAAATCAAAAGAAGATTTATTCAAGAACTAGTGAATGGGTGAAAGAACTTTATAAAATTAATCCTGATTCACATTTTAATTTCTTCTATAATGATTATTATGCTTATGGTTGGATGCAAGCAACTATTGCAAATGGAATTCCAACAGAAAATTATGATGTAACATTGTTATCAGATGGTTCAGCATCTTTAACATATTTCAATGATTTATTTACAGCTGATGATGCAGATTATACTGCAACATATAATCAAATGAAAACTGAATATGAAACATTGAAAACACAAATAGCTTCAAAAAAATATTATAAAGAAAATGATGAAGCTTTTGAAATTGAAGCTGGAAAACTTCGTGAATATGCTTATGTTATGGCAAAAGAAGAATCAAATGTTTATTGGTGGTTGACAGCAACAAGAAATGCTATGTATGATATCAATAACGTTGATGAGGGGGATACTTTAAAGAAAGCTGATGTTAAAGCATTAGAAACATCAGGAAAAATTGTTTGTAAGGCAATGAATTCATCATTCAATTCAATGACTGCTGAAGAAAAGAGTGCTTTAAAAGAATTATATAACTTTGGTGATAATCTTTTCCAAGAAGCTGTTTCTCAAGGTAAGAAAGCTATGGTTATTTTAGGAACATGGCAAGCAAATGAATCTGATTTTGCTGATTATGTTGCTGCAACAATTGCTTATTATGGAACAGATGATTATGTTTATTATTACAAAGGTCATCCAAGAAATCCAACTCCAACAGTTGATGGAAAAATGGAATACTTAAATTCATTGGGATTGACTGATGTTGATTCAACAATCGCTGCTGAATTATTGTTCTTCTATTATTCAGATTTATTGGTATGTACTGGTTATGATTCTTCAACTTATAGTTCTTTAACAGATGCACAATCTGGTTCTATTTGGAATTTTGCTGGTGGTGAAACATCATTTAATACATCAGGAAAAACATATATCAACAATATTGATGCTTGTTTTACAGTTGCTGATAGTGCAAATGCTGATTATGGTACATTTGTTAATGCAAGTAATAAAACAATTTTGATTGAAGTTTTAGATTCAACAGATTTATATTTGTATGATACTGTTACTGAAACATTAACTCATTTAGTTGATAATTTAGGTTCATACGAAGTTGCTTAATAATGAAATTTTGTAAATATTGCATAATTTTAATAAAAAAGAACTCATTTTTGAGTTCTTTTTTTATTTTTTAAATACTGTTGATTGTTTATAAAAATTTGTTTAAATAAAATTATTTTTATTTTTCTAATAGTTTAAAAACTTTAAATTCAGTTTGGTTATTATCAAAATCTTCTATATTTTCTTTAATTAATTCAAGATTATAAAATATACCTGCATTGTTTCTGCAAATTACAGCGTGAGTTTCATCTAACATTCCTTCGCTTAAATCTTTTGCAGATAGGGCAGTATCTCTCATTTCTTTTTCTTTTGCATTTGGAAATAATTTATTTCTTGAATTTTTTGTTTGAAGTAAAGCTTGAATATGAGAGGCGATTACTTTAATATTATCATTTTTTACACCTTTCTTTTTAAATAAGCAATGATGAATAGGTAAAATGATAGTATCAACAATTTGTAAGTTCTCGTTTTTTATTGCATTTTGTGTTTCAATAACAGTACCAGCAATTGAGTTTTTTACAGCCATAACAATAAAATCAACTTGTTTGAGTTTAAGAGCATTTACACATGATTGTGAATCAACTAGGGGTAGTAGTTCTGTTTTTAAATCGCATATAATATTGTTTTTTTTAACATATTGAATTGATGCTGCTTCGCTATTGCTTCCAATCACACCTTGATATCCTATTTTCATTTTTTTCTCCTTTTTTATAGAAAATAGCATTTTTTACATAAAAAATATGAAAAAAGTGCTAATTTTTAACTAATTTTATATTAAAATCCAAGAAGTGAAATCATTTTTTTAACATCACTTGCACCTTGTAAAATATCAAATCTATGTTTATTACCATCTTTTGTTACAATTGCAAGATGTTTAAAAATCCAAAAACCTTTCATTTTAATTGAAGATATTTCTTCTTTTTTAAATACGTTTGGATTATCTGTAAAGATTGTTTTATTGTTGAAAGGTGTGATTAATATTCCTACATCAGTCATACTAACAGCAAACATTGGAGAGAATGCTGACATAGCTCCAAATATATAACCATTTCCTTTATTTCCCCAAGCAGCTAAACCATCTTTTGCCATACCTTTATTTGATAATTCTTGTCTAATTTTATTAAGATTCATAATTTTTCTCCTTATTTATTTGTTAAATTATTTTATCATTTTAAATTATTTTTGTAAAGCAAAATCTTATTAGAAAAAAGAATAAAAACTAACTTGACAATAATAGTCTATTGTGTTATTTTAAAAAAAATTGAGGTAGATATATGTTTATTTTTAGAGAACCAAAGTCAGTAGATATTTCTCCAGTATGGGATAAAAATTCAAAGATTTTGTTTTTAGGTTCTATCACTGCAATTGATGGAATGAATAAAGGTTTTTACTATGCAAGTGGAAGAAATCAATTTTGGAAAATACTTGATTATGTATTTTTTGATGATGAGAGTTATTTCAAAACTTTGCAAGATAAATTAAAGATAAATTATGAAGATTTTATTGATAAAAAAATCACTGAAAAAGAATTTAAAGAAAACAGGATTTTAATTCAAAATGAATTTAAAGAATTGTTGTTAAAGAATAATATTGCAATATGTGATGTTTTTGAAAATTGTTATTTTAAAAATAATACATCTCTTGATAGTGATATAATCTTAAAAGATGAAAAATATGGACCAAAGTTAAATGATAAAATAATACAAGAAATTGTATCAAATTCGCAAATAGATAAAGTTGTTACAAATAGCGTTTTTGTTTCAAATGTATTTAAGAAAATGAATATAAAAGGAGACTATAAACTAATTGAGGTTATAAGTCCATCAACAAGTCGAAGAGTTCGTCTTGATATAAAAAAAGAAGAATGGAAAAATAAAATTTGTAATATATAAAGATAAAAAACGAACCTAAAATTTAATTGGTTCGTTTTTATTTTTTACTAAAAATTGTTAATTTAATGATATTTTTAAATAAAAATCACTAAAATTTAGAGAAAATTTAAATAAAAATAAATATTTGTATAAAGTTTGTTATTGTAACTTTTTATTTTAATGGCATATTATGTAATGTAAAAAGGAGTTATTTATGTATAATAATTGTAAATTAAATTGTAATAAATGTTGTTTAAAATTTAGAAAAAACTTATTGTGATTGTTTTTTATCATAATTATTTTAATAATCAAATAATATTGCGAGGTCCAACAGGTCCACAAGGTGCTCAAGGATTGATAGGACCGACAGGTTCAACAAGATTAACTGGAGATATTGGTCCCACAGGAGCAACTGGAACTTCAGATATTATAGAAATGAGTATAATTAATACAACATTAGTAAACTCAATATTAATCATTAGAAATCTAGCAAGAAATACAGCAGCACTTACAATTACACCACTTGCAGGGGGAACAAGACCTGTATCAGTTCATTTGGTCATCACACAAATTCAATAAAAAAATAAAAATCTCTATATTTTTAATTTTAGAGATTTTTTGTTTGGATAACGATTGATAACGAATTTAATCTTTATCTGATTTAAAATTATTTTATAGATTGATGCCTTGAAAACCATTTTGCAAATTCTTGAATAGCTGTAGTATGTCCATCTTTTCTGTTTTTTCTTTCATCATCGCTCATTTGAGCCATCGTTTTTTTACAATTATTAGGAATGAAAATATACCATAAATCTGACCATTTTTTCTCAGTATCATTACCTAAAATTTTAGTCGAAATTTGTCCATGGGTATATCCAAAAAATTGTTTAATTTCTTTTCCATCGTAAAAAGATAAACACTCTTTAAAATAACAATTTCTTTCTTCTACTCCTTCCATTTCTTTAAGTAAGCCATTAATTCCAATTTTATTGAGCAACTCTCTTTTTGGAAATGCTCCGGGAAAATTTGGTTTGTTTGGATAGTTTGGAATATAAAATCCAGCATCTAATGCTATACAAGGTTTATTCAGTTTTTTATATGCTTCTAAAACTTTATATTTAGATATTAATTCAATATCATTAACATCTGGTTCAACAATATCTAAATCGCAACTAATAAAGTCCACATTAAAATTTGCAAAAATTTTCTTCGCAGATGCTAATTTTCCTTGATTGCTAGTCACAAAAACTATTTCTTTCATTTAGATTACCTCTATAAAATTATATCACACTTTGTTTTATTTGTATTATTTTTTTTAGAAAAAGAAAGAAATTTCGTTTTTCTTTTAGCTAGATATTTTTTTGTATTAAATTAAGTGTAAAACATCTTAGTGATAAATTATATAAAAAACTTCACAAAATTGTGAAGTTTCCATTTGTTCATTAGTACATTATTAAATAGAATTTTAGTAAATTGAACATTGGTGCAGGTGGTGGGAGTCGAACCCACATGAAGTTGCCCTCGAGGGATTTTGAGTCCCTTGCGTCTGCCATTTCGCCACACCTGCATAAAAATTCTTTTCTATTCTATCACAATACTTTTAAAAAATCAAGCAATTTTATTTTAATTTAAAATTTTTTTATTTTATTAGATTAAAAATTTGCTTTTATTTATTTGCGATTTTATTATCTATCTATTATAATATTTACATAAAGAGTTTTTATTTAGTAGGTTATTTTTATGATTTTTAAAAAGTTTTTTAATAAGGATGCTCGTTTATCGGGTTATTTTTCCGATAAGTTCAATATACATCCTAGGGTCATGGACCTAATTTTATCACGTGATATTACAACTGAAGAGGAAATTGCCGAATTTATTAATCCAACAAAGCTTTTGGATCCTTTTTTAATTCGCAATATGAAAGAACTTTGTGATAGAGTTAAGCTTGCAAAGGAAATGAAAGACAATGTTTTAATATTTGGTGATTATGATGTTGATGGTGTTAGTGCCACAGCTATTATGCTTAATGTTTTAAAAATTCTTGGTATCAATGCAAATTATTATTTACCAAACAGATACATTGATGGATATGGTTTAACTAATAGTGTTATTGATAAGATTGCAAAGAAATATAATCCAAATCTTATTATTACAGTCGATTGTGGTATTGCTTGTTATAAAGAAATTGAGTATGCAAAAGAAAAGGGTATTGAGGTTATTGTAACAGATCATCATGAGATACCTGATATTTTGCCGGACTGTATTGTACTTAATGCAAAGATTAGAGATCAAGAGTATCCATTTAGAGAATTGTGTGGTACTGGTCTTGCTTATAAAATAGCAGAAGCTCTTCTTGGTAGTAAAAAAGCAGAAGAGTTTTTACCAATTGCTGCAATTGCTACTATTGCAGATATCGTTCCTATACTCTCAGAGAATAGAACTATTGTTAAAAAAGGACTTAAGTTATTTGATAAGTATTTACCTTATGGTATCAAAGAGTTATTGAAGGAAAACAAAATTCCTATTCATAATCCTTTATCTAGTGATATATCATTTAAGGTTGCTCCAAAACTTAATGCTTCAGGAAGAATGGGAGATGCTAGTGATAGTTTAAACCTTTATCTTGAAACAGATCCTGTTAAGGTTAAAAAGTATCTTGCAAAGATTAAGAACCATAATACCAAAAGACAAGAATTATGTAACAAGGTTATGGAAGATTGTCTTAAGGCATTAAAAAAACAAGATATGAACAAGATAAGAGTTATATGTCTTGCTTCAAAGAGTTGGGATCAAGGTATTCTTGGTATTGTTTGTTCAAGACTTGTGGAAGAATATAATAGACCTGTTTTCTTATTTTCACAAGAGGGAGATTTGCTTAGAGGGTCTGGTAGAAGTATTAATGATATAAACATACATGAACTTTTATCTTCGCTTAGTGATATACTTGAAACTTATGGTGGACATACTATGGCGGCTGGGTTAACTTTGAAAAGAAGTCAATATGAAGAATTTTCAAAGAGAGTTAATGCTTTTGCTTTTGAAAAGGTTAATGATAAAGTATTTATGCCTATCAAGTATTATGATCAAGAGATAACTGCAGAAGAAATAGATGAGAGGTTTATTAAAGATTTGACATTGCTTGAACCAGTAGGTTGTGGTAACGCTAAACCAAAGTTTAAGATAACAGTTAATGATATTGAACTTGAACCTATGAGATATTGCCCACAGCATGCAACTATCAACATAGGGGACTTGCAATTATTGTACTTTAATTTCTCTGATAACTTTACTATGTTGAATTTTGCAAGACAAAAGAGTTTTATATTCGAATTGCAAAATAATGTAAAGAAAGGTATAGTAAGTGAATTTGACGGCGGAACATATATTGTTGAAAATACAAATATCTTTTCATTACCACTTGAATATCAACAATTGTGTTATGAAAATAATGGGGAATGTAAATTTAAATATTATCCAAATTCAGAATTACTAAATCTTGTAACAATTTCTGCAGGAAGTATTTTTGGAACAGCATTTGTGACATTCTCTGGTTATGATTTTGTAAATTTTTCAAAAACTTATACACAACAAAATATTTTTAATATAAGTATAAATCAAACAGATGAGATAGGTTACAATTCGCTATTACTTTCTCCAAAAGGTGTAGATTGGGCTAAAAATTTTAATAGAATTATATTTTTAGGACCTGTTCTAGACTTTGGATATATCAAGAAAATTAATGAAATTTCATCTGCAGAAATATATATTCCAATGGATAAAACTATTGACCAAAGAAGATTTGTTAATTTAGATTTATCAAGAGAAACTTTTGGAAAAATATTTACTGCGTTAAGTAGTAAACAACAAAAAGCTAGTTATGATATTTTTGACTTATATCAAAATAGAATAAAAAATAAAAATATAAAATTTGATACTTTCTATTCTGCTATTAAAGTTTTTGAAGAACTTAAACTTTTAACAATTGAAAAAGATATAGTATTGTCATTAAAACTTAAAAAAGATATTAAAAAATCTTTAGATAGTTCAGTTTTATATAAAAAACTAGTTAATTTAAAAGAATCATTAGGGAGAGAAAATGTCTAAAAATTTGATAGAAAAAATAATTAAAAATTTTAGTCTTGAAAGTGAAGATGAAAAATGTATTAATTCGATTTTTGAGACTAACATAGATTTGGACAGGGTGAGTTACATTGTTGATACAATGATAGATTTTCACATGGATAAAGAATCTTTAATTTCATTCTTAATATTTCAAGTAGAAAAAGTTGAACATGATAAGGCAGAAGAATTGATAAAAGAGCAATCAAAAGAAATTAAGGAATTGTATGAAATATTTAAAATTCTTACTGATGTAACTTCGTTTTCTATAAGTGATGATGCAGAAGATATGAGAAAAATGTTTATTGCAATTAGTCAAGATTTAAGAATGATTATTATTAAACTTGCAATTATTGAGTATGATATGAAACAACTTTCTCTTCCTTTAAATGATAAGGAAAAAGTTTTTGTTTCTCTCGTAAAAGATATTTATGCACCACTTGCTGAAAGATTTGGGTTATATGGTGTTAAATCTAATTTAGAAGATTTATGTTTAAAGTATCAAGAGCCAGAAGTTTATAAAGAACTTGAAAATAATGTACTTCTTAAAAAAGAAGAAAACTCAAAACAAATTGAACTTACAAAAGAAAAACTTGAAGATATATTAAGTGAACTTGAGATAAAAGGTGAAATTACTTTTAGACAAAAACACTATTCAAGTATTTATAAAAAAATTATAAATAAACATGTTAATCTTGGTCAAATTTATGATTTAATTGCAATGCGTGTTATTGTTGATAGTATTGAAGATTGTTATTCAATTTTAGGTAAAATACATGCTATCTATAAACCTATTGCAGGTAGAGTTAAAGATTATATTGCAAATCCTAAACCAAATGGTTATCAAAGTTTGCACACTACAATTTTAGCTGAAAATAAAAGACCATTAGAAATACAAATTCGTACTTTTGATATGCATAGAATAGCTGAGTATGGTATTGCTGCTCACTGGATTTATAAAGAAAAAAGGTTAAAAAGAAGCAAATTAGATGAAAAAATCACTTGGTTTAGAGAAATTTTAGATAATTCTACTTCACTTTCATCTGATGAATTTTTGGAAACATTAAAGATAGATTTGTATGGTGGGGAAATATTTGTTCAAACACCAAAAGGAAAAGTATTGGAATTTCCTGAAGGTTCAACAATTATTGACTTTGCTTATGCAATTCATTCTGATATAGGAAATACTTGTGTTGGTGGAAAAATTAATGGAAAAATTCAACCGATTACAACTGAACTTGAAAATGGAGATGTTGTTGAAATTTTAACAAATCCAAATTCAAAAGGTCCATCAAGAGATTGGTTGAATCATATAAAAACAACAGGTGCAAGAGGAAAGATTAAAGCATTTTTTAGATCTGAACTTAAAGATGATAATATTAAAAGTGGAAAAGCAATGCTTGAGCAAGCTATTAAAAATCGTAATTTAAGTTTAACAAAACTTTTAAAAAATGAATATCTTGAAGAACTTATTAAAAAACTTTCAATGACAACATTAAATGAACTATATGCTGAAATTGGTGCAGGTAGTATGCAAGCTAATAATGTTGTTGGAAGACTTATTGTTATGTACAATAAGGAGTGTGAAAAAGAAACAAGAAAAGAAACTATTGTTACTATCAAACAAAATAGCGATGGTGTTATGATTGATGGTGATAGTGGTATGCTTATTAAGTATGCAGGTTGTTGTTCACCTGTAACCGGTGATGAAATTATAGGTTATATTTCTAGAGGAAAAGGTGTAACAATTCATAGAAAAGAATGTCAAAATTTGATTAATTTAGAACCTGAAAGATTGGTTAAAGCAACATGGCAAGAATCAATTATTTCAAACTTCCTTGCAGTAATAAAAGTTATTGCTGATAAGAATACTAATATTAGTAAAATTACATTGCTTCTTAGTGAAATGAAAATCAACTTAAAAGGTTTCAATGCAAGAGAATCTAATGATGATCTTTTAATTGATATAACCTTGCAAGTTAAAAATAAAAATGAAATTAATAAGATTATTTTAGGTTTAGAAAAAGTTAAAGGAATTACAAAAGTTTATAGGAGTGAATAAATGAAGTTAACTTCAAATTCAGAAGATTTAGCAAAAGATTTACAAGATTTAGTTAATTTGTTTTTTAAGGAAAGTGAAGAACCTTTTGAAATTTTTCATGAAGAAAAAATTAAAAACAATGAAGTAACTAATAAATTTATAATTAGTGGAGAAAAACAAGGGGAATATGTAAAAAGTTTTGAACTTGAAAGCAGAAGAACAGACTTACATAAAAAAAGTTTAAGAAAGAGAAGGAGTAAAGTTCAATTATATGATATCCTTTCTTCTATCACAGGTAAAAAACTTCCTTGGGGGTCTTTGACAGGAATTAGGCCTTGTAAATTTGCTAGAGATTTGGTTGATAGAGGAGAGATTAAAGATCATTTAATTACAGAAACTTTAGTTAATGAATATAAGCTTAGTATGGATAAAGCTAAACTTGTTTTTCAAACTTTAAAAAATCAAAAATGTATTATTAGAAATGATAATTTGGTAGATTTATACATAAATATTCCAATTTGTCCAACAAGATGTTCGTATTGTTCATTTATCTCAAGTGAATATAAAAGTGTTCAAAATCTTATTGATACTTATATTGATTGTGTGATAAAAGAATTAAATGCTGTAAAAGAACTTGTAAAAGAAAAGGCTTATATTATTAGAACGATTTATATTGGTGGTGGTACACCTACTGTTCTTTCAGCAGAACAACTAGAAAGATTATTAAAAGAAATTTTGTATCAACCAACAGAATTTACAGTTGAATGTGGTAGACCTGATACTATCACAAGAGAGAAACTTGAAGTGCTTAAAAAATATGGTGTAACAAGAATTTCAATTAATCCTCAAACTTTTTGTGAAGCTACATTAAAAAGAATAGGAAGACAACATAGTAATAAAGATGTATTGGAAGCATATTCTCTTGCGCTTGAATATGATTTTGATATAAATATGGATATTATAGCAGGGCTTCCTCTTGAAAAATTTGGAATATTTAAAAGAACAATATCTAGATTGTTAGAATTATATCCACAAAATATAACAGTCCATACTCTTTCTGTAAAAAATAGTGCGATATTAAAAAATGAACAAGAAACATTGGAAGATAAAGATGTTCCAAAAATGGTTGAATACTCATTAAATGAATTGCGTAAAAATGGTTATGAACCTTATTATATTTATAGACAAAAACATCAACTTGGTGGTCTTGAAAATGTAGGTTATGCAAGAGATAAAAGGTTTTGCATTTTTAATATTGATAGTATGGAAGATATTTCATCTATCATTGCAGTTGGTGCAAATGGTATATCAAAGAGAATTTATAATTATGAAAACAAAATAGAAAGAGAACAAAATTGTAAATTTATACAAGATTATATAAATAGAATTGATGAGATGATTGAAAAGAAATTTAAATTATTTTCATAAAATTTGATTATTTTTTAGTTTTTTTATACTTTTTATGAGGTAATTATATGAAAGATTATGAATTGCAAGGTTACTTTTATTATGTTTATAATAAAGATATTTCTGATGAAGAATTAAAAATTCTGAAAAAAGAAATAAAAAGTAAAATTTATAAAACATCTGAGTTTAAAGAAAGACTTGGTAGAGGTATTTTAAAAAATACTTTTTGGTTTGGTCTTGGTGCATTAACTATTTCTTATTTATCAAATTTATCTACAACAGTTTTTAGAACTATTATTGCAAGCTGTGCTGTATTTAATTTCTTAAATTCAATAAATAAAAATATAACAAGTATTGATGAATATAAAGATTCGTTTTGTAAGAATTATATTGAATTTCCAAATAAAGATTCTGTAATTAGAAAGTATTATGATGAAAAAATTTATTATGAAAAATTAGAACCTTTTGAAGAGTTTTCATCTTGTAAAATTGAAATACCAGAATATATTAAAAAGGAAATTGAAGAAAATATTGTAGCATATATTAATAAAGAAATTTCTGCTGTTGAACTTGCTAGTGTGTTTGATAATAAGAGATATAAAGATTATTATGATGTTAAATATAATGATAAAAACAAAAATAATATTGATATTTATGAGAAAGGAGATAACACATCTTTAATTAAAAGAGTTCAAGAAAATAATCAAAATTTTAATAAAAATGTGATAAAATAATCAAAAATTTATAATAAAAAGTATGTTTTTTAGTTTTGTTATAAAAATATAAAAATAGGTAAATAAAAAAATATTTATCTATTTTTTATTATTTAAAAAATCTTTTAAAAATTTTTAAAAATCTATTGCAAATTTAATTATGTTTGTGTTATTATAAAGAAGTCGATGAATACCTATTGCACAGCTTATTGACACCTTCCGTTTCGATTTGCTTTGTGATATGGTGAATATTAATTATGGGAGGAAAAAATGGAAAACATTTCTAAACAACAAATTATTGAAAAGTTTCGTCAATCTGAAAAAGATACTGGTTCAGTTCAAGTTCAAGTTGCTCTTTTAACAGAAAGAATTAACCACTTAACAGAACATCTTAAAGTAAACAAGAATGACAACCATTCAAGAAGAGGTCTTTTACAAATGGTTGGTAAAAGAAAAGGTTTCTTACTTTACTTAAAAGAAAGAGATATCGAAGCTTATCGTACTTTGATTAAAGAACTTGGAATTAGAGATATTAAATAATTTTATATTTTAAAGGGGGCATTTTTCTTTTGCCCTCTTTTTATAATTTTACTTATATTTTTAAATTTTAAGGTTAAAATCAAAAATTAGGAGAATATTATTTTATGAATAAAGAATACAAATGTTATGAGATTGAAATTGGTGGAAAAAAGGTTACTTTTGAAACAGGAAAACTTTGTGAACAATCAAATGGAAGTTGCTTAGTTACATCTGGTGAAACAATTGTAATGGTAAATGTTACAATGTCAGAACAACCAAGACCTGGTCAAGATTTCTTTCCACTTGGGGTTGATTATCAAGAAAAAATGTATGCAGTAGGTAAAATACCTGGTGGATTCAAAAAGAGAGAAGGAAAACCTAGTGATAAAGCTATCTTAGTTTCAAGATTAATAGATAGACCACTTCGTCCTCTTTTCCCAAAAGGATTTTTTAATGATGTTGCAGTTGTTGCAACTGCTTTATCAGTAGATCCTGATGTTACACCTGAACCTCTTGCAATGCTTGGTTCATCTTTTGCGCTTTCTATTTCTGATATTCCTTTTATGGGACCTACAGGTTCAGTTTTAGTTGGATATGTTGATGGAAAATTTATTATCAATCCAAATGCAGAGGAAAGAGAAAAGAGTTTAATGCATTTAACTGTAAGTGGTACTGAAGAAGCAGTTCTTATGGTTGAAGCAGGAGCTCAAGAAATACCAGAAGATGTTATGCTTGATGCTATCATGTTTGCACATGATGAAATTAAGAAAATTGTTAGATTTATTAAAAATATTAAGGAAGAAATTGGAAAACCAGTTAATCCTAATATTGAATATTATGTAATTCCTGAAGAAATTACAAATGCTGTTAGAGAATATGCAAGTGAAAAATTAGATTATGCTCTTGATACTTTTGATAGACAAGAAAGACAAGCACGTCAAGATGCTGTTGATCAAGATGTTAAAGAACATTTTGCAGAAATTTTCCCTGATAAAGAAAGAGAAATTGGGGATATTCTCTATAAAATGACAAAAGAAAAAGTTAGAGCAAAAATTATTAATAACGGTGTTAGACCTGATGGAAGAAGTCTTACTGAAATTAGACCTATTACTTGTGAAGTTGGAATTTTACCAAGAGTTCATGGTACAGGTGTGTTTACAAGAGGTCAAACTCAAGTTTTAACTGCTTTAACACTTGGAACTATTTCTGATATGCAAAAATTGGAAGGTCTTGATGATGAAGAAGTTAATAGATATATGCATCAATACAATATGCCACCATATGCAACAGGGGAAGCTAAACAATTAAAGAGTCCAGGTAGAAGAGAAATTGGACATGGTGCTCTTGCTGAAAGAGCATTAGAACCAGTTATTCCATGTGAAGAAGAATTCCCATATGCTTTAAGATTGGTTTCTGAAGTTCTTTCATCAAATGGTTCTTCATCAATGGCAAGTGTTTGTGGTTCAACATTAGCATTAATGGATGCTGGTGTTCCAATCAAAGCTCCAGTTTCTGGTATTGCAATGGGTCTTATTAAAGATGAAGAAAGTGGAAAAGTTGCTGTATTATCAGATATTCAAGGTTTAGAAGATTTCTTAGGAGATATGGACTTTAAAGTAACTGGTACTGAAAAGGGTGTTACTGCTATTCAAATGGATATCAAAATTAAAGGAATCGATAAAGAAATTTTAACAACAGCTTTAAATCAGGCAAAAGAAGGAAGAATGTTCATAATGCAAAAATTGTTAGATTGTATTCCAGCATCAAGAACAGAACTTTCTAAATATGCTCCAAAAATCATTACTTTCTCTATTAATCCTGAAAAGATTAAAGATGTTATCGGAAGTGGTGGAAAAGTTATCAATAAGATTATTGATGAAACAGGAGTTAAGATTGATATAACAGATGAAGGAAATGTATTTATTGCATCTTCTGATTCAGAAATGGCTGAAAAAGCTAGAAAAATTATTTTATCTATCGTTGAAGATGTTGAAGTAGGCGATGTTTATGATGGTAAAGTAGTAAGAATTATGAACTTTGGAGCTTTCGTTGATTTAGGTGGTGGAAAAGAAGGTATGGTTCACATCTCTAAATTAGATAAGAAGAGAGTTGAAAAAGTTGAAGACGTTGTAAAAATTGGTGATGAAATCGAAGTTGAAGTAATCAAAATTGATGAAAAAGGAAGAATTGATTTAAGAAGAATTGTTCCAAAAAATCAAGAAAATTCTCAAAAAGAAGAGAAAAAAGAAGAAAAAACTGAAGATAAAGTAGAAAATACTGAAGAAAATAACTAATTAAAAAAAAGCAAAGATTCAAATCTTTGTTTTTTTTGTAATATTTAAAATTGTTAAAACATAAATTGTTAATATGAGTAAGATTACAATAAAAGTTTTTAAGGCAAGAAGAATCGTTGTAAA
This sequence comes from Clostridia bacterium, assembly GCA_017464845.1. Classification (GTDB taxonomy): domain Bacteria; phylum Bacillota; class Clostridia; order Christensenellales; family UBA1242; genus Caccovivens. Next base: position 15,912 of record JAFTYD010000022.1, on the reverse strand, counting down.
TATAATAATTGTTTGTATGTTAACAATTGTATCTTTATTTGCGTTTTTAGGTTCTTCAACTGCACCAACATCAACCAATGCTGATACTATTTATTATAATGGTAATACAAATTCAAAGAAAGTTTCTTTAATGGTTAATGTATATTGGGGGAATGAATATTTAGATGATATGTTGAAGATTTTTGATAAATATAATGTCAAAACAACTTTTTTTGTTGGTGGTAGTTGGGCTAAAGCAAATAGTGCTTTACTTTTAAAAATCAAAAAAGAAGGACATGAAATTGCAAATCATGGATATAATCATAAAGATAGTGATAAGCTCTCAAAAGATGAATTAAAAAAAGAAATTATGTCTTGTCATAATATTGTAAAAGAAATTTGTGATGTTGAAATGAATTTGTTTGCACCACCAAGTGGAGCAATAAATAAAAAGACATCAAAAGTCGCAAATGAAAATAATTATAAAACAATTATGTGGACAAAAGATACAGTTGATTGGAAGTATAAAGATGAATGGATGATTTATAGTAGAGCTATAAAAGAACCTAATGGAGGAGATTTGATTTTAATGCATCCAACAGAAGGTACTGTTTCAGCTTTGTCAAAAATAATAGAATTTTATCAAAAAGAAGGTTTTACTTTAACTACAGTAAGTGATAATTTGTCATAAAAAATCTTTTTTTAAAAAATTCTAAAAAACTTATTGTTGTACTTGAAATTTTAATATCTAATGTGTTATAATTATTCTGTTGATTTGGGGGAATAATGGCTGTTTATAAGTTAACTTCAAAAAATAGAAAAAAACATATAGATTATAGAAAAAATGTGGGGATAATTTTGCTTGCAGTTTCATCCCTATGTTTTTTATTTTTAGCAACAAATTTAATTCCTTTTCTTCATAGATTTTTAGTAGGAATTGTTGGATATGCTGGAATTCCATTTTGTATTATATCTTTTATAGTTGGACTTGCTCTTTTAAATAAAAGAAGATATGTAATGCCAATTAGATATGCAGTTTACCTAGGTGTTGTGGTATTATGTGTATTATGCATACTACAAGTTGCATTAATTGGAGATAAAAATGGTTTATCTTTCTGGCAATATTTGGGTAAAAATTATACAGCAAAAGCAAATCCTGCAGGAATTTTAGTTGGGATAATAACAACTCCAATTGTTTATCTTACAACAATTTGGGGTGCTTATACAATTTTCTCTGCTCTTTTAGCATTGTTTATAGGATTGTTTATTGATTGTATAAATCAACTTAAAAAATCATCTCAAATGTCTGCACCAATAAAAGTGCAAATGAATGGTACAAATGTTGAGCCAAAACCTGAACCTGTAAAAAAGCATCATAAAGTAGATGAAAATATAAATATTGTTCTAGATGCAAAAATTCAGGAAGATAGGGAAAGAGAAAATAAAGCAAGAAAAATGTTAGGACTTCTTGGTACAATGGAAGTTGAAGATAGAAAAGAAGAACCACCTAAAAAACTTGAAGGTGATGATCTTAGAAAATTCTTACTTACTCCACCTCCACCAAAAATTGAAGTTACAGATTTTCTTAAACAAAATACCAAACCTATTGAAAATACAAGTACACCTATCATGAATAGTGAAATTTCTTCGAATATAAACAATCTTAAAAAAGAAGAAATTCAACCTTCACAAATTATACATGAATATGAATTTGTTGCCGATAATGCTCCGGTTATAAAAAGAAATAGTTTACCATAAGATGAAGAAAACAATAATATTAATGTTTCTTCAAATAATTTAAAAAATAATTCAAATTTTGTAAATGATATTGATGATGATTATGAAGAAGTAAATCAAAAAGATGTTAATAAAAATGCTAAAGAAGAATTAAATGTTGTTCAAGAAGCAGATAATATCTTGAAAGAAGTAATTCAAGAAGAAAGAAAAAATTCTCCTTCAAAATTTGTTGAGCTTGATAAAGAAGATGATGATTTACAGAAAAAGATTGAAGGATTTGTAACTAATAGATTAGATAGAAATTACAAAGACAATATTCAAAAAACAATTGATAAAACTCTTGATGATGACAGACGAGGTTCTGCTATTGATAATAGAAGTAAAGTTTTAGATATTAGAGGAGATGATAGATCTTCAACTTTGAATGCAGTAAGGAGAAACTTTATTGATTTAGAAGATGAAACAAATCCTTTTAATAGAAAAAATGATGAATCAAAAGAAAATAAACCTTCTGGTAACAATATTTTGAATAGAAATCCTATTTCAAGAAATATTCCAAATGAACCAACTGAACCAGAAATTGTTGATGAAGATAATGAACCTTATGAATATATGAAACCACCAATTGATCTTATCACAACTGAATCTGTGGATCTTTCAACATTAAACGAAGATGTTGCATCAAAGAGGGTGCTTCTAGAAGATTCTCTTGAAAACTTTGGTGTTCCAGCAAAGGTTCAAAGTGTTGTGGTTGGTCCTGCTGTAACTAGATACGAACTTGAAATGCCAAGTGGTATTTCGGTTAGTAAAATAAAAAATAGAACAGATGATATTGCTCTTGCACTTGCTGCTGAAGGGGCAATAAGAATTGAAGCTCCAATTCCAGGAAGAAGTGTTGTTGGTATTGAAGTTCCAAATAATAGAATAGCTACAGTTAGTTTAAAAGATATTTTACTTTCAAATGAATTTAGAAATAATCCTGCACCTTTAACATTTGCTCTTGGTAAAGATATTACAGGTAAAATTATTACTTGTGATATGCAAAAATTAACACACCTTTTGGTTGCAGGTACAACAGGTTCTGGTAAATCTGTTTGTCTTAATTCGATTATTTTAAGTATAGTTTATAAGTGTTCACCTGAAGAAGTAAAAATTATGTTAGTCGATCCAAAGAAAGTTGAATTTTCTAATTATGAAAGTTTGCCTCATTTGATACAACCAAACATAATTTGTGAAACTCAAAAAGCTGTCAATGGTTTAACTTGGGCAGTAAATGAAATGGAAAGAAGATTTGAAATCTTAGGTGAAAATAGAGTTAAAAATATTGATGAATACAATCATACAAAAGAAGTATTAAATGGAGATAAAAAGAAACTTCCTTATATCGTAATTATTGTTGACGAACTTGCTGACTTAATGATGACAGGAAAGAAAGAAGTTGAAGAAAAAATTGTTCGTCTTGCTCAAAAAGCTAGAGCGGCTGGTATCCATTTAATTTTAGCTACTCAAAGACCTTCTGTTGATGTTATTACAGGTTTAATTAAAACTAACATTCCTTCTCGTATTTCTTTCTCAGTTGTAAGCTCTGTTGATTCAATGACAATATTAGATAGAGTTGGTGCTGAAAAACTTTTAGGAAAAGGTGATATGTTATACAGTCCTGTTGGATCACAAGAACCAAAGAGAATTCAAGCTTGCTTTGTTAGTACACCTGAAATTAATTCAATTGTTGATTATGTTAAAGATAATAATAGACCTATATTTGATAAATCAATTCAAGAAGCAATAAATAATCCAAATAAGAGTAATGGTGGAGTTGAAGATAGAATGAATGAAATGGATCCATTGTTACCACAAGTTTTAAAAGTTTCAATAGAAACTGGTCAAGCTTCTACTACTATGATAAGACGAAAATTTGCGATTGGATATCCAAGAGCTGCAAGAATAATCGATCAAATGGAAGCAGCTGGTTATATATCTTCTGGTGATGGTGTGAAAGGTAGAACCGTTTACACTACTATGGAAGAATATAATGAGTTGTTTGGGGATCAAGATTAGGAGATAGCTATGGGTACAAAAGAAATATTAAATAAAAAAGTATCGGCTATTTCACTTGGATGTGATAAAAATAGAGTTGATCTTGAAAAAATGTTATTTAAACTTAAGGATTATGGGTTAGAGATTGTTGAATCAATTTATGATTCTGATATTGTTATTGTTAATACTTGTTCATTTATTCTTCCAGCAAAACAAGAAGCGATAGAAAATATTTTGCAAGTATGTGAATTAAAGAAAAATAACAAAATTGAAAAAGTTATTGTAACAGGTTGTTTGTCGGAAAGATATTATGAAGATATAAAAAATAGTATTGAAGAAGTTGATGCTTATTTAAAATTATCTGAAAATGAAAATATATTAAATGTTATATTAGATTTGTATAATTTTAAAAATAAAAAGTTAGAACATGAATATGATAGAGTTCTTACAAACAATGGAAAATATGCTTATTTAAAAATTGCTGATGGTTGTTCAAATGTTTGTTCATATTGTACTATTCCAAGAATTAGGGGAAGATATAAAAGTGTTGATATGAATGAACTTATAAAAGAAGCGAAATTGTTGGCAGAAAAAGGTGTTAAAGAATTAATCATTGTTGCACAAGATACAACACGATATGGTGAAGATTTATATAACGAAAATAAACTTATTGAACTATTAACAAAACTATCAAAAATAGATAAGATTGAATGGATAAGACTTCATTATGCTTATCCTGAAAAAGTTACAGATGAGCTTTTAGATTTTATAAATAATTCACCAAAAATGTGTAAATATCTTGATATGCCTTTGCAACATATTGAAGATAAAATATTAACTTCTATGAGAAGAAAACTTAATGAAGAAGATACTAGAAAGTTAATAAGAAAAATAAAAGAAAAATATCCTGATATAAAACTTAGAACAACATTTATTGTTGGTTATCCAGGAGAAACAAAAAAAGATTTTAAAAAGTTATGTGACTTTTTAATAGAAACTAAGTTTGATTTTGCAGGTTTCTTCCCATACTATAGAGAAGAAAATACTATAAGTTATTTTATGAAAAATCAAATTAGAAAATTTACAAAAAATGCTAGATTGAAGAAAATTTTAAAAATTCAACAAAATATTATGACTGAGAATATGAAGTCAATTTTAAACAATACCTTTAAAGTCTTAATTGATTATTTTGATGAAACATCAGGTAATTATATTGGACACACAAATTTCTTATCACCAACAGTCGACTTTGATGTTATGATCGAAGATGATTGGAAGGTTGATGTAGGCGATATGGTCGATGTCGTAATAAAAGACTTTGATGGAAAATTTATAAAAGGAGAAATAAAAAAATGAATTTACCAAACAAAATTTCAATAGCTAGAATTCTTTTAATACCTTTAGTAATATTCTTTTACCTTGCTGATTTTATTCCATGGGGAAAGTTTATTGCAGGGGTAATCTTTATCATTGCATGTTGTACTGACTTTATTGACGGACACATTGCAAGAAGTAGAAACTTAGTAACTAACTTAGGGAAATTCCTTGATCCAATTGCTGACAAGGTTTTAGTTATGAGTTCACTTTTCTTACTTGTTGCATGGCCTGTATTAGGAAAAACAATTATGTGGCCAAACTATGTAAGTATTGTATGTGCAATTATTATTATGGCAAGAGAACTTATTATTAGTTCATTCAGACAAATTGCTGCAACAAAAAATGTTGTTCTTGCAGCAGATGTTTATGGAAAAGTTAAAACAATTTTCCAAGATATTACTTTAGTTTTATATTTCATTTATGCATTCTTAGTAGCTGAATTTAATAGTGCAATTGCAGGTGTTCCAAATACAGTTATTTCAATTGTATGTTTAGTAATGCTTGTTATTTCAACAATTCTTACTATTATTTCAGGCGTAAATTATGTAGTTAAAAATAAAAAGGTATTACAAGATGAAAATTAATTTTTTAGTTATTAGTAATAAAGTGGTTAATGGGGAAATAGATTTTAAATTAAAAGAACTTGGTGAAGTTCTATCTAAAAAAGGTGTTGAATCAGATTCAATTTTAATTAAAAACTTTTCTTCAGAAATTGCTAACAAATTTATTTTAGAAGATTTTGTTCAAGATAATTACTGTTATATTATTTGTGAAGATAAAAATGTTGATGGTTTAATTAGAGAAAATATTACAAAACTTGGTAAGGATCATAGAATTGTTGATGAGCAAGCTGTACTTTTTTACAAAGACAATGCTAAACTTATGATGATTCCTATAGAATGTGATTACTTAAGATTTATTGATTATTCATTAAACGATATTTCAAATGATATTTTAGTTATGAATATATTTGGCAAAAATAAATTCTATATCAGTGACTATTTAAACAATTTAAAAGAAACATCAAAAAATTTTGAATATAAAATTTACCAAGATGGAATTTTATGTGAAGTTATTTTAAAGTTTGCAAGACAGGATACTTTGTTTGATTATAATATTAAACAAGAAATATTATCTTATTTTGAAAACAGTATTTATTCAGATGATGGAAGAAGTCTTTCAAATATTGCTTTCTCATTATTAAAAGAAAAGGCAAAAACTATCGCATTTGCAGAATCAATGACAGGAGGAAATGTTGCTTCAACTTTAATTAAAGAAAATAGGGGAGCAAGTAAATTTGTTAAAGAATGTTTGGTTACATATCAAAAATCTGCAAAAGTTGAACTTCTTGATGTTGATAGAGAAATATTAAATAAGTATTCTGCAGAAAGTTCAGAAACAACTTTTGAAATGGCTAAAAACCTTCTTAAAAAAGCAAAAACAGATTATGTGGTTGCTATAACTGGGTTAGCATCTAACACAAAAAATGAAGAAGGTGGAAAATGTTTTATTGCTATTGGTAATAGTGAAGAAATACATATGTTTAAATCAAAATTTTCTGGTACTAGAAAAGAAATTATAGAAAAAGCAACACAAACAGCTTTCTATTATTTGATTCAAACTTTAAGAAAGAAATAAAATAAAAAGGAAAAATTATGGAAAAGAATACAAAAAGGGACGCTTTAGATCAAGCGCTTATGCAAATTGAAAAACAATTTGGTAAGGGAGCTATTATGCTTCTTGGAGAAAAACCAGCTCAAAAAACTGAAGTTATTCCAACAGGTTGTTTAACACTTGATTTCGCATTGGGAATAGGTGGTATTCCAAAAGGAAGAGTTATTGAAATTTATGGTCCAGAATCTTCTGGTAAAACAACTGTTTCATTACACATTATTGCAGAAGCTCAAAAAGCTGGTGGGACAGCTGCTTTTATCGATGCTGAACATGCACTTGATCCTTACTATGCTGAAAAATTAGGTGTAGTTTTAAATGACTTGTATGTATCTCAACCTGATAATGGGGAACAAGCATTAAACATTTGTGAAATCTTGGTTAGATCAGGAACATTTGATTTAATTGTTGTTGACTCAGTTGCTGCTTTAACTCCAAAGGCTGAAATTGATGGAGAAATGGGAGATAACCATGTTGGTTTACAAGCAAGAATGATGAGTCAAGCTTTAAGAAAATTAACATCAATAATGAGTAAGAGTAATACAACAGTAATTTTCATTAATCAATTGAGAGAAAAGGTTGGTGTGTTATTTGGTTCACCAGAAACAACAACTGGTGGTAAAGCATTAAAGTTCTATTCAAGTATTAGACTTGATGTTAGAAAAGGTGATGCAATCAAAGATGGTACAGAAATTGTTGGTAATAGAACAAAAGTTAAGGTTGTTAAAAACAAACTTGCTCCACCATTTAAGGTTGCAGAATTTGATATTATATATGGAAAGGGTATTTCAAAATCAGGTTGTCTTGTTGATATAGCTATCGAACAAGGTATAGTTAAAAAATCTGGTTCTTGGTTCTCATTTAATGATGAAAAGATTGCTCAAGGTAAAGAAAATGTAAAAGCTTTACTTGAAAGTAATCAAGAATTATATAATGAAATTGAAACATTAATTAAAGAAAAAGTTACAGGACAAGACGAAATGTTTGAAGCTAAAGATAGTGACGAAACTTCTGAAAATGTTGACTAAAATTAAAAAAATCACAATTTTTTGTGATTTTTTTTAATTTATATACCATTTTTTTGAATTTTTTGTATTTTTGTTAATTTTTTTTGTATCCAAATTTGTAAGAATAAATTCTTTAAAATTTTGAGGCGAATCTTTCATATTGTTATAACTTGAAACAATAATAATTTTATCTTCATTTGAAGTTAATAAAAATTCTAAATCAGTTTCTCCTTGTGAATCATAAATATTTTTGATAAGATTTTTGTCGTTATAACTATTTTTATAAATTTTATAATCAATATGTTTTTCTGTATTTAATTTAATTTTTATCATTTTATTTTCAGATGATACGTTTACATTAATTTCAGGTTTTTCTTTAAAGTTACTAGATATTTCGTTTGGAGTATTAAATCTTGATAATAAAACTTTTTTCTTGTATCTTTCTGGAGATGATGGGTTAGCAAGTACTACTTTATGATTTTTTTCGAGTTCCAAATAATCAATATCAACTTCATACACACTACTAGGTTTTTCAAATGTATCTGTATTGTTATCATATTTTTTTAAATAATTTTTAACAGCTATTGTTGGTTTTCCACTTCCTGTTATTTCAATTTCGCTATTATCCAAATTTCCACACCATACACCGATTACTTCGCTTGGTGTATATGAAATATTCCATGCATCTAAATTGTTTTTTGAATTTATTTTTTCAACTGTACCGGTTTTTGAAGCAACTTCAATATTTAAGTCTGATAATTTTCTTGCTGTTCCGTTTTTTGCAGTTTCTTTTAATATATCAGTCATAAGATATACACTATCTTCTCGAAATACTCTTTCTTCTTTTGGTTTATGTAAGTAAACTAATTTATTGTTATTGTCTGTAATGTATGAGATAAATTTTGCATCTGAATAAAATCCTTTATTATTAAAAACTGTATATGCTGATGCTAAATCTTTTATGTTACAGCCATAAGTCATTCCACCAAGAGCGAGGGGATAACCTATATCTTTTTCATCAAATTTTATCCCTAGTTTTTTTCCATATTCTTTACAATTTTCAATTCCAACATAATTCATGACTTTTATTGCAGGAATGTTTACTGATTTTTTTATTGAATCTTTGATGCTTAAATATCCACTAAAACTATTATTGTAATTTTTTGGTTTGTAACCTTCAATAGATATTTCTTCATCTAAAATTTGTGTTTCAGGAGTTATGATATCTTCATTAAGAGCAGGAGTATAAACAAGTATGGGTTTTATAACGGAACCAGGTTGTCTTTTAGCATCGAGTATTTTATAAGAACTTTCTCCATAATAAGCAATTATTCCGTGTGATTTTGAATCAATTACAATTCCTGCATTATCATTATTTTCCATATTAGTAATCTTAAGTGCTGATATTAGATTTTGCTGTTTTTCAGCATTTTGATATGTATGAATTTTATATCCACCAAGTGCAATTTGTTTTGCAGGTAATTTTAAAATTTTTATTGCTTCATCAATACACGCTTCACTATATGAATTTAATTTGTTATCCGAGAATGTTTTTAAATTTAAATTTATTGGAGAATTTTTTGCTTTTATTTCTTGTGATTTTGTTATATAACCATCATTAAACATTTCTGTTATAACAATATCTCTACGTTTTTTGCAAGTATCTAAACTTGTAATTGGAGAGTAACTGTTTGGTGATTTTATTAGACCAGCAAGCATACATGATTCTTCGATATTTAATTCTTTGCATGGTTTAGAAAAATAATAAATTGATGCATTTTCTATGCCATAACAGTTATTACCAAAATAAATAATATTTAAATAATATTCCAAAATTTCATTTTTTGTGTAGTTTTTTTCAAGTTTTTTTGTTAAAATTACTTCTTTTATCTTCCTTTTAAATGTTTTTTCAGAAGAAAGGTGGGTGTTTTTTATTAATTGTTGGCTTATCGTAGAAGCACCTTCTTTTATATTTAATGACTTAATATTGTTATACAATGCTTTTAAAATTCTTTTTTTGTTTATTCCATTATGCTTATAAAAATTTTTATCTTCTATTGAAATGAAAGCTTGTTTTGTATGATTTGGTATTTCGTTAATTTTTACATAACGATTATTAAAGTTATTTTGTTCTTCTATTATTTTATTTTCATTATCATAAATTTTTATGTTTAAACTTGAGTCTGTTAATGAATCTGTATTAAGGGAGATATGAGAGTATCTTATGTAAGTTGAAAAAAAATAACTAAAAATAAATATAGAACAAAATGCTATACAACTTAATGATATGACTATAAAATATTTAATAAATTTTTTCATTGATTTTATTATGTGTTTTATATAATAAATTATTTAATTTATTTTTAAAATTTATTGATTTGTTGTTTAAATTTTTGTATAATTATATAGTTAATGAGGAAATGAAAATGAAATATTGTATTGTTACTTATGGATGTCAAATGAATGTCCATGAATCAGAAAAAATTGCAGCAATTTTGGAAAAAATTGGTTATAATGAATTTACTGAAAAAAGAGATGAAGCAGATATAATTGTATTTAATACTTGTGCGATTAGAGAAGGTGCTGAAGATAGAGTTTTTGGTAATGTTGGTGCTTTAAAAAAATTAAAGAAACAAAGAAAAGATTTGATTATTGTTGTTTGTGGTTGTATGACTCAAAAAGAAGAAACAGCAAAGTTGTTTTATCAAAAATTTCCTTTTGTTGATATTATTATTGGAACTTTCAATTTACCACAACTTGAACATTATATCTCTGCTGTAAAAACAGGTAGACAGTTAGATTTAAAAACAGAAGGGGATATTGACGAAGTTAATCCATACAAAAGAACAAGTGGTGAAAATGCTTGGGTTAATATAATGTATGGTTGCAATAACTTTTGTACATATTGCATTGTTCCATATGTTAGAGGAAGGGAAAAGAGTCGTAAAAAAGAAAATATCTTAAATGAAATAAGAGGTATTGTTGCTGAAAATAAATATAAAAAAATTACTTTGCTTGGACAAAATGTAAACTCTTATGGTCAAGATTTGGAACCAAAAGAATCTTTTTCAAATTTATTAAAGGAAATTTGTCAAATTGAAGGAGATTTTAAAATTTGGTTTATGACTTCTCATCCTAAAGATTTAACTGATGATGTTATTGATGTAATTGCATCTGAAGATAAAATTATAAAAGATATTCATCTTCCTGCTCAAAGTGGGAATAATAGAATTTTAGGTCTTATGAACAGAAAATATACAAGAGAAAAATATCTTGATATTATTAATAAAATTAGAACTAAAATACCTAATTGTAGAATTACTTCAGATTTTATTGTTGGTTTTCCAACTGAAACAGAAGAAGAGTTTGAAGATACAATGAGTTTGGTTGATACAATCAAATATGATAGTATTTTTGCATTTATGTATTCACCAAGAATTGGTACTGTTGCTAGTAAGATGGAAGGTCAAGTAGATGAAAAAATAAAGAATGAAAGAGTTAATAAACTTTTAGCTCTTGAAAAGAAAATACAAAAAGAAGAAGGAAAAAAATAATTTATGAAAAACAAAATTTCTCCAATGATGCATCAATATTTGCTTACAAAAGAAAAGTATAAAGATTCTATACTTTTCTATAGACTTGGCGATTTTTATGAAATGTTTTATGAAGATGCTGTGGAGATTTCAAAAGTTCTTGATTTGACTTTAACACATAAATCTTGTGGTCTTGAAGAACCTGCACCAATGTGTGGAGTTCCTTACCATGCAGCTGATGGTTATATTGCTAAACTAATTAATCTTGGTTACAAAGTTGCAATTTGTGAGCAATTAACACCTGCAGGAACAACAAAACTTGTTGAAAGAGATGTTATAAAAGTCATAACTCCAGGAACTGTTACTGACGATGCAATGCTTGAAGAAAAGAAAAATAATTATATAATGTGTTTGTTTTATAATTTAAAAACATTATCAATTTGTTACTGTGATATAACAACAGGGGAGTTTAATCTTTTAGAATTTGAAAAAAATATTAATCAAGAATTTATTGATTTACTTAATAGAATTATGCCTTCTGAAATTATAGGTAATGTTTATGCAAAAGATTTTTATATTGATCTTGATATTCAAAAACTTGGGGTTTATCCAAAATTTCAAGATTATTTTGATTATGCTTTTGGTTATGAAAGAGCAGATCAAAATATGACTAAACAGTTTGGAGAAAATTATATAAACGTATTTGAACTTGTTAAATGTAAAAATCAAATTTGCTGTGCAGGGGCATTGATTGAATATTTAAATGAAACTCAAAAAAGATCATTAATTAATATAAATAAGATACAAAAATCAAGAAATAAAAATTTCATGGTTATTGATATTAATACAAGAAGAAATTTAGAACTTGTTGAAACAATTAGAGATAAGAAAAAGTATGCATCACTTTTATGGCTTTTGGATAACACAAAGACAAGTATGGGTGCTAGAAGATTTAGAACAATGTTTGACCAACCATTATGTGATGATAAAGAAATAAATAAACGTCTTGATGGTGTTGAAGAACTTGTTAAGAGAATTATTTTAAGAGATAATTTAGGTGAAGCATTATCACATATAAATGATATTGAAAGACTTTCAGGAAAAATTGCTTATGGGAATGTTATGCCAAATGATTTAATATCATTAAAAAATTCTTTAAAACAAATTCCTAATTTAAAAGAACTCTTAAGTGATATAAAAAGTGAAAAATTGATTTCTTGTAGAGAAAATTTATTAGATTTATCAAAAGTTGTAGATTTACTTGATAAAGCAATAAATCCTGAACCACCTTCATTATTAAAAGATGGTGGTTATATTGCTGAAGGTTTTAATGAAGAATTAGATGAATATAGACTTGCAAAAAGAGATGGTCTTAAATGGATAAAAGAGCTTGAAGAAAAAGAAAGAGAAGCAACAGGAATAAAAAATTTAAAAATTGGTTATAATAGTGTATTTGGATATTATATTGAAGTTAATAATTCTGCGTTAGGACAAGTTCCATTAAGTTATGTAAGAAAACAAACTATTTCAAACAATGAAAGATTTATAAACGAAGATTTGAAAGTAATTGAAAATAAAATCTTAAATGCAACCGAAAATTCTATAAAATTAGAAGCGAAATTATATGCTTCTTTAAAAGAATTCTTATTGGGATTTGTTGTTCATTTCCAAGATGTTGCAAAAGCGATTGCAGAGATTGATAGTTTACTTTCTCTTGCAATAACTGCTGTTAAAAATAATTTTGTTAGACCAAAGATAAATAAAAATATAAATCATATCAAAATAATTGATGGAAGACATCCAATTGTTGAAAAATTTATTTCTGACTCTTCTTTTATAGCGAATGATACATATTTAGATGGTACAGAAAATAAAGTTATGGTAATTACAGGACCTAATATGGCTGGTAAAAGTACATATATGCGTCAAGTTGCAGTTATAACATTTATGGCTCACATTGGTTCTTTTGTTCCTGCAAAGGAAGCTGAAATATCTTTGACTGATAGAATATTTACAAGAGTAGGAGCTAGCGATGATTTGGCTTTTGGTCAAAGTACATTCATGGTTGAGATGAGTGAAGTGGCAAATATACTTGCAAATGCTAGTGACAAGAGTTTAGTTATTTTAGATGAGATAGGTAGGGGAACATCTACATTTGATGGATTATCAATAGCTTGGGCTGTTGTCGAATATGTTGTAAATAATAAAAACTGTAAAACATTATTTGCAACACATTATCATGAACTTTCACAACTTGAAAGCATTATGAACGGTGTGAAGAATTATAAGGTTTCTGTAAAGGAATTAAATGATAGTGTTGTATTTTTAAGAAAAATAGAAAGGGGACAAGCTAACAAGAGTTTTGGTATTGAAGTTGCAAAACTTGCTGGAGTTCCAAAAGATGTTATAACAAGAGCTAAAGAAATAAGTTATAATTTAGAAAAGGTTAATAAGAATTTAGACCTTAACATTATTAATGACGATGACGATAAAAAGCAACAAGAAGATAAAATAAAATTAGGTCTTCAAGTGCTTTCTGAACTTAAAGATATTGATATGAATAGACTTACACCTTTAACTGCATTTGATATGCTTTTAAATTTTGTAAATAAAAGTAAAGGGGAATAAATAAGTGTCAATTAATGTTTTAGAACCAAAGATATTTAATAGAATCGCTGCTGGAGAAGTGGTTGAAAGACCTGCATCTATTGTAAAAGAATTAATAGAAAATAGTATAGATGCACATGCTAGTGAAATTACTATTGAAATAGAAAATGGTGGTATAAAAAAGATTGCAATAACTGATAATGGTTGTGGTATTGATAAAGAAGATTTAACAAAAGCTTTTCTTCCTCATGCTACAAGCAAAATTAAAAATATTGAAGATTTAGATGCTATTGCAACGTTAGGATTTAGGGGAGAGGCTTTATCAAGTATTGCATCTGTTTGTCATGTTACTCTTTCAACAAAAACAGAAAATAGTGATGTTGGGTATATGATAAATGTTTCGCTTGGTGATTTTTCTCCTGTAACTGAAATTGCAAGGAATAAAGGGACAACTATAGTTGCGTCTGATTTGTTTTATAATATACCAGCAAGAGCAAAGTTTTTAAAGAAACCAAAGTTTGAAGAAAGTGAAATAACTCATTTGGTTGAAAAATTTATGCTTGCTCATAGTGAGATTGCATTTAAGTATTATGTTGATGGAAATTTGATATATAATACAACAAGTTGCGAGTTATCTGAAATAATATACACAATATATGGTAAAGATGTTTATCAAAATATTATTAAAGTAGACTATGAAAGTAATGGAATAAAAGTTGAAGGTTATGTTTCTTCTTTTAAAATTTCAAAACCAAATAGAACAAGTCAAGTACTTTTTGTTAATAATAGATATGTGGAAAATTATTTTGTTTCAGCTTGTGTTCAAACTGTTTATGAACCATTTTTAATGAAAGGAAAATTTCCATTATATGTATTAAATTTGGTTATTCCTTATGAAGATGTTGATGTAAATGTTCATCCAAATAAGAAAGAAGTTAAATTTGAAGACCAAAGAAAAATGTTTGCTATAATAAAAAGTGCTGTTGAAAATGCATTGCTAAGTGTTGAGAAAATTGCTGTATATAATGTTGATGATAATGAAAAACATATTGATCAATCTTTAGATAAAATTGAAGAAAAGATAACTGAATTAACTCCTTTAAAATCTGATGAAGGGATAAGTTTTAAGGATAGAAAGAAAATTGAAGTTGATGAAAATACCTTGCAAGAACAAGGGGTTAATAATAAAATTACACAAAAGAAAATAGATGAAATTATTATTCCTGATTTTTCTGAAATTAAATCAAATCAATTAAATAGTAATAGTGATGAGTTTTTTGTTTTTGATCAAGATAGAACTCAAAAAGCAACTCAAATCATTATGAATACAAATATTGAAAGAGAGAAAAAAGAAGAGAAATTTCTTTCTGCAAGTGTAAAAGATGATATGAAAATAATAGGTGTTATTTTTAATACTTATATAGTTGTTGAGTATCAAGAATGTATATATTTAATAGATCAACATGCAGCTCATGAAAGATTATTGTATGACAAATTAAAAAATCAAATAGATAATTACAATATTACAAAGCAAGATCTTTTAGTGCCATATCATTTTAAGGTAGAAAGTAATGAAATTGAAATATTTGAAGAAAATATGTCAAATTTAATATCTCTTGGATTTGAAATTAATTCAACAAAAACTGGTGAATATAATATAGTTAGTGTGCCAGCAATTTTAACAAATATTAACCTTGCAAATTTTATTGAGTTTATCTTAAAAGATAGTGTGAATTGGGATATAAAAGCAAGTGACATTATAAAAGAAAAATTATGTCAAAATGCTTGTAAACATGCAATAAAAGGTGGCGATAAATTGAGTGAAGAAAGTTGCGCTTATCTTATTGACAATATGAGAAAAGGTATAATGCAATGTCCTCATGGAAGACCATCGATTATTGAAGTAAATAAAAAAGAAATAGAAAAATTATTTAAGAGAATTGTATGAAAAAAGTTATTATGAT
>JAFTYD010000021.1 GCA_017464845.1 Clostridia bacterium | reverse complement strand
TCACCGGTTGTTAAATTAACTTTCTTTTCCATATAAACACACTCCTTTTTCTTTGATACAAAAATAATACCAAAAAACACAATATTAGTCAATATATTTTTTAATAATTATTTTTATTCAAAATTTTAAATATCAATTTTTAATTAAGTTCCTCTTATTTATTTTACATAAAGTTTTATTTTGGATATAATGTATTTTGTACATTTATGATTTAAAATCAAATGTTTTGCAAATATGAAAATACCCTAAAAATCATATATAAGTTAATTCAAAATCATAAATTAAACAAAGGAGAAATTTTATGAAAAATGTTGTTATCGTTTCAAGTTCACTACATGCAATAAGTAGTTCAAAACTAATTTGTGAAAAGATTAAAGAAGGATTAGAAGATAACGGAAACCAAGTTAAATTCGTTGACCTTAAAGATGTTGATTTAAAATTCTGCATTGGTTGTCTTGCTTGTCAAAAAACAGGAAAATGCGTTATTAATGATGATGTAAAAAATTATCTTGATGACATTTCAAATTCTGATGTTTTAATTTTTGCTTCTCCAATCTATTATTATAGCATAACCGGACAACTAAAAACCTTTTTAGATAGACTCAATCCTTTATATATTAGAGAAAACAAATTCAAAAAAATTTACCTAGTTGCAACCTGTGCTGATACTGATGAAAATGCTATAAATGGTTCTGTTGAAGCAATACAAGGTTTTGTTAATTGTTTTGACGGGGTTGAATTTGGTGGTTATTTCCTTGGAACAGGTATAGAACAAGCAACAGACCTAGATGGAACGAACTACCTTGAAAATGCCTATTTATTCGGCAAAAATATCTAAAATTATATGAACATATCAAAAAAACGATATGTTCTTTATTTTTAAAAAAAATAAAATTTGACATTTTTCTCATTTTGTGGTATCTATATTCCCATGGGAGGTATTTATTTTGATTTCATTTAATGTTGACAAGAACAAATTTAATTTTAGAGTCTCTGCAATTATCATGGACTCAACAAAAACAAAATTTTTGACTAACACTTCAAAAAATATCGACTTCTGTGTTATGCCTGGTGGAAGAGTTGAAATGGGTGAAGACACTCCAACAACTATCGTTCGTGAAATTCAAGAAGAACTCGGTTGCGATATCGTAGTTAAAGGACTTAAAGTTGTTGCTGAAAATTTCTTCAACTTTGACGGAATGGATTTCCACGAACTTCAATATGTTTACATTGCTGAATTTGTTAATCATGATTTTGAAGACAAAGATGGATCTTTCATGGGCGTTGAAAACAAAGACATCTACAATTGGGTAGATATCAAAGATATTGAAAAGGTTAATTACAAGCCACCTGAAATTATCCCTGCTATCAAAGAAGTATTTGAAGGCAATTACGATTTTAGACACATAATCATTCACCAAATTTAGTTATAAAAGGAGGTTTGTTATGGAAGAAAATTTAGATTTTACTGAAATAGCTTGTCCTACTTGTGGTCAAGTGGTTAGATACAATTTAAAAGAATATCCAACAACCGGTATAAAATTTGATGTACGTTGCAATAAGTGTGGAACATTCCAAACTATCAAATTATTTGGAACTAAAAAAGAAAATTAAGTTAGAGAAATCTAACTTAATTTTTTTAATTTTCATAATCTTCAAAACCTACTAATATTCCACCATTTTCAGCATAAAAACTACATAACATTCCACATTCTTCAACTTTTATATTTGCTGATGGAAATTCCTTTAAAATCATAGTCTTAAGGTCGTTTACTCCACTTTCATTAAAACAATGTGCAATAGTTATCTTTCCACCCTTATAACCATTCTTTTTGATTTCGTCATATAAAGTAAACAAACCTTTCTTCTTTCCTATAACCTTTCTTAAAGGTTTTATTGTTCCTTCATCACTTGCCTTTGAAATAATTTCAATACCAATAAGACTTGAAATCTTTGCAACAATAGGACTTACTCTACCATTGTTCGCAAGATTTCTTAAAGATTTAAGCAAGAAAACTAAATGAGTATGAGTTCTATACTCTTTTATTTTTTCAACAATACTTTCAAAACTTTCGCCATTATTATATAATTCTACAATTTTATCAATTATAAGGCTCATTTCTGGGCCAGTAGTCAATGTGTCAAGACAAAATACATTCGCATTTGGATTGCCCTTTAAATACTCTTTTTGAGCCACTTCGCTAGCATTGTAACTTCCTGATAAAGCGCTAGTTAATGCTAAGACTATTATTTCATCACTGTTTTCAAAAGCATTTAAATAATCTTGACTGTTTGGACAAGAAGTTGAACTTTTTGACTTTGTTGTCTTTAAGTAATCAACCATTTCTTGAACACTGCCATTCTCATCATCGACATATTCTTTATCGTCAACCAATATTTTTAAAGGAACACTCTTAAATTCAATATCTGAAGTTATATTTCTTACGTTTGAAGAAGAATCTGATACAATCTTCATAATACAACACTCCCTTTAATCGGTTTTTAAATAACCGATATTATGTTATCATATATATTCATAAATTGTCAATAATATATCATTTGTTTTAACTTTTATTAATTACTTTGACTTTTAAACAAATTTATGATACTCTCTTTTCAAGGTTAAAATTATGAAAAAGAATTATAAAGAAAAAATGATAAATACAATAAAAAATTTGAAGTTACCAAAATACGAAGATATTCCAAATGTTGGACTTTATCTTGAACAGGTAACAAAATATATAAACGATTTGATTGAACCTATTGAAGATAGCGTAACATCTTCAATGCTTTCAAATTATGTTAAAAAAGGTCTTGTGAGTAATGCTGTTAAAAAACAATATAGCCGTGATAATATCGCCTACTTTATTTTTATAACACTTGCAAAGAATATAATCTCCCTTGATAAAATAAGTAGACTTATTCAAATCCAAAAAAGCACTTATTCAAGCGAAATGGCATACAACTATTTTATTTTAGAGTTTGAGAATGTAAACTATCATGTATTTGGTTTGCAAGATGAATTAAAGAAAATAGGTGGTCAAGAAACAGATGAAAAGATTCTTCTTAGAAACACAGTAATCGCTTTATCACATAAGATATATATGACCTTATTCTTCAGATTTTATAATTAATAAAAAAAGAAATCTTTTATGATTTCTTTTTTTTAATACTTCTTTAAGTTGTACCAAGTGTATATTTGATGAACAGAGATACCAAATCCTTTTGGTAAGAGTTTTTTAAGTTCCTTAAGTTCCCCATTCATATAATCCTTACCTTCTTCCATAAAAGAAACTTTATCACCTTCGCTACTTTTTGTTTCCACACACAAAACAACTATCTTTTTATTTTCTTCAGCATAAAGAACTTCATCTTCGCCTACATCATATATATCTTCACAGGTATCTCTATAACTCATAACAAAAGTTCTATTTGCTATATCAATAATATGTTTGTATGCTTCTTTTGTCGAACTATTGAAAGTTACTTCATCATCAAGCCAAAATGGAATATCATAATCAAATTTTATATCACGATAAGTATCTTTTAATTCTTTCATTAAGCTTATCAAAGATAAAATATAAGTTTCCCTATTTTCTGAAAAATCATCAAACTGATGAGGTTCAATATCAAGATGAATTCCTGAAAAAGTATTATCGTAAGTTCTTTGATATGTTTTGTATTTTCCTATCAAAGAATGTAAGTTTGTACTATCATTTAACCATTCTTTTTCACCGGCAAGCAAGAATACTTTTATATCATAATCATTTGCACTTTCGATAAACTTAGAAGTTTCGTTATTAAACTTTGAAGAGCATAAGTATATCTCATTTACATTGTTGTTCTTTGCAAATTCAAGATAAATTTTACTATCAAGCTCATCATCCCACCACCATACTCCAAATGGTTCAACAATTTCAGTTTCGCTTTTTTTTGGTGGTTTATCATTGTTACCATGTCTTAGCAACAACACAAATAAAGTTGTTAATCCAACAAACAAAAATATCGCAACAAAAACATATATAAATACTTTTTTCTTCATAGCTCTCCTTTTAAGTAAATTACAAAAGGCAAGTTTTTTATCTTTTGTTTTTTGACAAATATTTTAATCTTCTTTTTTATCGTGTTCATGAAGACAAGGGCAATCTCCTGCACAATACTTTTCCTTGTCATATTCAATATTATTTTTTTCGTAATAATCTTTTATAGCAGCCTTGACAGCTTCTTCTGCAAGAACTGAACAATGCACCTTATGTTGAGGAAGTCCACCTAAAGCTTCAACAACTGCTTGGTTAGTAAGTTCCAGAGCCTTTTCAATAGGTTGACCTTTTATCATTTCAGTAGCAATTGAACTTGTTGCAATAGCGCTACCACAACCAAAAGTCATAAAACTAACATCTGTTATGATATTGTTTTCAACTTTTATATACATTCTCATTATATCGCCACATTTAGCATTTCCAACTTCACCAATTCCATCTGGATTTTCCATTTCACCCACATTTCTTGGATTACGAAAATGGTCCATAACCTTTTCACTATATAACATGTTCTTTAACTCCTTTTTCCATTTCGTCCCATATTGGAGACATTTTTCTTAAGTATTCAACAATCTTCGGTACAGCAGAAATGGTTTTGTCAATTTCCTCTTCTGTTGTATATTTTGAAAGCGTCAATCTAAGCGAACCATGTGCTATTTCATGTTTAAGTCCAATTGACAAAAGTACATGAGATGGGTCAAGAGAACCTGAAGTACAAGCACTCCCAGAAGTTGCACAAATACCTTCATCACTCAAAAGCAAAATCAAACTTTCACCTTCAATACCTTCAAAACTCATATTAAAATTGTTTGGCAATCTTTTTTCTAAATCACCATTTATTTTTGAATGTGGAATTTTTGAAAGGTTTTCAAAAAGTTTATCTCTCAATTTTTTTTCTCTATTTGAAACTTCTTCCATTTCTTCCACACTTTCTTTTAATGCACAAGCCATTCCAACAATTCCAGCAATATTTTCAGTTCCTGCCCTTCTTCCATTTTCTTGACTTCCACCAAAAATATAACTAAAAACAGGAATACCTTTTCTTACATACAAAGCTCCAACGCCTTTTGGTCCATGAAACTTGTGAGCAGAAAGTGACAACATATCAATATTCATTTCTTTTACATCAATATGAATATGCCCAACAGCTTGGACAGCATCAGTATGAAAAGTAACTCCCTTTTCTCTACAAATCTTTCCGATTTCTTCGATAGGTTGAATTGTTCCTATTTCATTGTTTGCAGTCATTATTGTAACAAGACAAGTTGTATCCTTTATTGCATTTAATACATCTTGACTTTTTACAATTCCATTTTCATAAACATCAAGATAAGTAACTTCAAAACCTAATTTTTCATATTCTTTCAAAGTTTCCATAATTGCATGATGTTCAAACTTTGTTGTGATAATATGATTCTTTCCTCTTATCTTTCCGATTTTGCAAGCACTATAAATTGCAAGATTATCACTTTCACTTCCACCAGAAGTAAAGTAAATTTCATTTGTATTTGCACCTATTAAACTTGCAATAGTTTCTCTTGCTTTTTCAAGTTCATCTTTTGCAATTTGACCTGCTTCATGCAAACTACTTGCATTTCCATAAATATTATCAAAATATGGAAGCATTGCTTCTTTTGCTTTTTCAGACATTTTGGTAGTCCCTGCGTTGTCTAAATAAATCATCTTATCTCCTTTTTAATTCCTACCTTTTGGGTATGATATAATCATATAAAAAAATAACTTATTTGTCAATCAAATTATTAAAGTTATTTTTTGTTTAAATACTAGACATTTTCTTCAACCTTTAAAACATATCTACCATAAGTTTTATCAATAAGGTCTTGAAGAGAAACATTTTTTAAATATTCATTTATGATATCGTTTAAGTTTACAAACACACCAACAGCATCGCAAATATCTCTACGCTCACATTCGCTTTCATTATCACATCTTGAAATATGAGAAACATCACCAGTCAAAACAAGAATTTCTTTAACTGAATATTCACAAGGATTTTTAATAAGTTTATATCCACCTTGTTGACCTCTCATACTTTCAAGTAAATTCCCTTTAACAAGCATTGAGATAATCTTTTCTGCATATTTTACTGAAATATTTTGTCTACTTGAAATATCAGCAAGTGAAACAAAGCCTGGCGAATTTTTTGCTATGTCAACCATAATTCTAACTGCGTATCTACCTTTTGCTGTAATTTCCATAAATTCTCCTTAATTACAAGTTAGAAACTTAATAACATTTTTTAAATAAAAAATCAACTATTTTTAATATAATCATAAATAATTAAAATTAATTCAACTAACTAAATAACAATAAAATTTTAATTAAAAAATTAATTTTTATAAAAAAAAAAATATAACACAAACAAAATGTGTTATATTTTATTTTTAAATTTTCTTTATATCTTCATTAAAGATTGAATAACATTCTCCAAAGTATTCTAACATTCCATCATCATCGACAATAAACGATTTACCTGAAACACCAAAAACTAAAATATTTTTTGAAAGTTTTTTAATAAGCTTCAATCTGTTTTTATTCTTTGAATCATTACCTTTCAAAATTTCAGAATTAAAATGTGGACGGATTGTATAGTTCTTTAAACCAAGTCCATCATCTAATTGATAATTTTTTATATCTCCATGCAAAGTTGATAAAACACTTTTCTTTCCACCTAAAATTTTTGTTGCTGTGCTATGTAAAAATAATAATTTTTTATAACCAGCTAGACAATCTTTAAGTTTTATTTTATTAATAAAATCAAGACCTCTTATGGTATGTCCACCTTGAACATAAACTATGCTTGCAGTTGCAATTTCTTCTTTTAAGTTTCCTTTGTAATTTTCATCAACAAGAACATATTTTTCAAAATCAAGAGAAGAAAGAGAGAAACATTTTTTCAAGACTTTGAAATATTTTTTGTTGCTATAAAAATAATCATTAAACACTTCATCTTTTTCTTTTGGTTTTTTTATTTTATTTTGTTCTCTATTTGAAATGAAAACAAACTTTTTTCTTTCTTTGCAATAATCATGCAAAACATCTACAAATTCATTTTCGTTTTGAAATGGTTTTGCTATGAGTTTTTGATTTTTAATTTCTACACCACCGAAGATACTTGAGTAAATAATTTTCATAAACTCTCCCGATAAATTTTAGTGGTTATCACTTCCGTCATTTAAGTACAAAATTCCAAGAGTGTGTTCTCCACAATGACTTGTTATTGTTGCACCAGCAACTGTTTCGTAAATGTTTTTAAATCCTTTTTCTTTTAAAGCTTTTTTTGCATTTTCTATCATACCTTCTGTTGCTGTTGTGTAAGTTACGAAAGCAACATCAAGGTCAGGATTATTAAATTCATTTAATACATCATTACAATAATTTTCAATTACTTTTTCAATCTTTCCAACATATTTTTTATGCACACTCATCTTTCCATCTTTAAGCCAAATTTGTGGTCTAATGCGCATTATGTTTGCACCTAAAAGTGCAAGAGCAGAACATCTTCCACCTTTGTGAAGGTAGTTAAGTTTTTCAATAATAAAACTAGCTTGCAAGTTTGGAATTCTTTCAACAACTTTGTTATAAACTTCCTTCAACTCTAAATCTTGGTCTGCAAGTTTTCTTGCATAGATTGCAAGAAGAGCAATTCCTGTTGACAAAGACAATGTATCAACAACATAAACATTTTCAAGAGAATGAGCTGCGTCCATTGCATTTTGGCAAGATGAACTAAGTCCACTTGATAAAGAAAAATGAATAATCCCATCATAGTCTTTTTTTACTTCATTAAAAAAATTGTAATATTGTTCTTTGTTTAATGCTGAAGTTTTTGGTAAAACTTTTTTTTCTTCAACAAACTTAAAAATATCACTTGGTGAAACTTCTTCACCATCTTTATATTGCACATCACCAAGGATAACTTGAAATGGTATTGTTTTTATATCAAACTTTTCAAGCAACTCTTTTGTTAAATCAATTGTGCTTTCTGCTGTTATTGCTATTTTCATAAATATACCAACCTTTTAATTGTTAATACAATTATACAACAATTAAATAAAAACTAAAAATGAACTTTTGTTTATTTTTTTAATTAAATGTAAAAGTTTTGTAAAAGTTTTCTTAATTATTATCAATATTTTCGTATTCTCCATTTATTGCTTTGAAAACAAAATCTTTGCAAACAAAGTCAACATTGTTTAATTCACTTATCTCAACATATCTAGGTTCATAATAATTTTCTTCTGTTATACTTTCAAGTTCTGGACCAGAAAGTTTAATTTCTCCACCAACTTTTTTACAATGAAAAAAGTGAGAAGTACTGTCGCCATAAACATCTTTTCCAAGATAACCTATAACTTCAACCTCAATACTCATTTCTTCCATAAGTTCTCTTTTTAAGGTTTCAACAAGAGTTTCATTTCCTTCTTGACCACCGCCTGGAATAACATAATATTCTTTTGTTTTTTCTGGAGTAACTTTTCTTCTGAACATTGAAAGTACTTTTCCATTTTCAATAATAACTCCTCTTACACCAACTCTCATAATAACTCTCCTTTTAAATAATAATGTAAAAACATTATAACACAATAAAAAAAATAACCTAATTAATTTAAACTATTTTGTTTTATAATTTCATCTGCAACTGCAAGAATTTCTGAAGAGTATCTTTTTTTGCGACCACTTAAAATTATTTTGTACAAGAAGTTATTTGAAATAAGCATAAAAATACCAAACACTCCAATAACAATTCCAATAGCCATAATATTTCCAATTACTTTCATAGCTAAACACATTCCTGTTCCAAAAATTAAAGTTCCGATTATCCCAAAAATATAAGCAAAAATTTTTGCAGGCTTTTTTACTTGTCTATCAAGACGTTTAAGTTTTTCAAATTTTGTTTCTTGCTTTTCTGCATAATGAGACTTAATTTTGTTTACTTCTTCTAGCATACAAATCTCCTTTTTACATAATAATTATAAAATACAAATATTTATATTTTATTAACAATAGATTAAAATTTTGTAATTAAATTGTTAAAAAAATATTAAAATAAAAAAAAGATAAATAAAATTAATTATTTATCCTTTTCGTTTAATAATTCTTCACTTATCTCTAAAATACGTTTTGCATATTTTTCTTTAAATTTTTTAACCAAAAATCTATAAAGAAAATAATCTCCAAGTAAAGATAATGCACCAAGCACTGACAAAATAATTCCAGCAATTAATTTGTGAAGTTCCAATACCATTACCATACCACTACCAAAAATTAATACACAAACAATACCAATAAGGGCAAAAATAATAAGTGGAGTAAGCCTAACCTTTTTGTCAAGATTTTTAAGTTCTTCATATTTTTTTTGACGGTTTGACAAAGGCAAATATTGTTTTCTTATATTTTCGATTTCACGTGTTTCATCTTGAGTTGGTGCAGAATATGAATATTTAAATTTTTCATTATTTTCCATTATTTCATTCCTTAATATTTTAATTTAAAGTTTCCAACTTTACAATAAAAGTCGTACCTTTTAAAGGTTCACTTTCAACAGAAATTTCCCCTCCAATTATTTCTATAACTTTTTTTACAAGTGCAAGACCAAGTCCATTTCCTTCTTGCGAATGAGAAGTATCTCCCTGATAGAATTTTTCAAATATTCTTTTCCCAACAGCTTGAGACATTCCTATTCCGTCATCGCTAACTTTTAAAATAGCATAGTCTTCAACTTTTTTTAAGCTAATAAAAATATGACCTTTTTCATTAGTAAATTTTATTGCGTTTGAAATTAGATTATTCAAAATTATTTCAATATAACTTTCATCAGAAAGAATTTTCATATCATCAATATCACAATCAAGTTCGATATTTTTGTTTTCAATTAACTCTTCAAATTTCAAGACATTTTCTCTTACATATTCTCCAAGTTCAAATTCTTTTTTCTCAATTATAATATCTTGATTTTCAAGCTTGTTAAGTTTCAAAATATTACTAACAAGATTTGAAAGTTTTTTTGAAGTTTCAATCAAAGTTGAAAGATATTCTTTTTTCTTTTCTTGTGGAATATTTTCATTTGTTAAAGCAGTTGCATAATTTTGAATAATTGCAATCGGTGTTTTTATTTCATGAGAAACGTTTGAAATAAAATCAGATTTTAGCACACTATTATTTGACAAACTGATAACCATCTTATTTAAGTTTTCAATAATGATATCATACTCATCAAACTTACCCCAAGGGTGAATAGGTTCAAGTCTAACAGACAAATCCCCATTTGTTATTCTTTCAGTTGCATCTAAAATTGTTCGAAGTGGAAGTTTTAATTCAAGGTGTTTTGTTCTAGCATCAAGCACCATACAAATAAAAGTCATAACAGCAATATAAACAACTCCAACAATTGCACTTAAAAGTCTATTATGATTGCTAATAAAATCTAAAAATGCATACAAAAAAATTGAAGATGCAGCAACAATTGAAACCATTATTGAAATTGAAAAATAGGTTTTGATACTATACTTTGAATTTTGAACTTTTGATTTCTTTTTTCTCATCTAAGTACCACCTTATAACCAAGACCATGAACAGTTAAAATTTCAAAACCATTACACTTTAAAGTTTTATCTCTAAGTTTCGCCATATAAACATCAACAGTTCTTGAAGTTGCAGAAGAATCATAATCCCAAAACAAATCCATAAGTTGAGAACGAGTGAAAGTCTTTTTTGGATAAGATAAAAGCTTAAACAAAATATTAAATTCCCTTACAGTCAAGTTTAATTCTTCACCATCACAGTAAGCAGTATGTTCTTCTTCATCCATAACAAGATTTCCAACTTCCAATTTTTTTGAAGTTATGATATTGACTCTTTTCATTATTGCGCCAATTCTTAAAACAAGTTCATTAAGGTCAAAAGGTTTTACTATGTAATCATCAATTCCAAGAAGGTACCCTTTTTGTTTTGATTCAATGTCATCTCTTGCAGTCATAAAAAGAATAGGAACTTTTTCATCTTGTTTTCTGATAAGTTGTGAAAGAGCAAACCCGTCCATATTCGGCATCATGATATCACTGATAATAATATGTGGACGATTTGCATTAAACTGTTCAAGAGCATCAATACCATTAAAACAACTAGTTACTTTGTAACCATTGTCAGTAAGATAATCATTTACAATCTTATTTAAGTTTTCATCATCTTCAACAAGCAATATCTCTATCATATTCAACCTCGCTTTGATTTTAAAATATATTTGTTTAAATATAATTAAAAAAATGTTAAATTTTTGTTAAACAAATATATTATAACAAAATAAATGAAAACTTAGAAACAAATAATTATAATTTATCCTTGTCAACAAACATAAAATGTTCATTTTTGATTTTTACTTTACAAGTATTACCTTTTTCAATTAAATTTCCCTTGCAAAACACTTTCGCCTTTTTCTTTTCATTCGAACCAATTTCTATATATTCCACATCATAAAAATTGTATCCTAAAAGATTTAGAAAAGGATTTATATAATAAAGAGAATTGTTGATATAAACAATTCCTATCATAACAAGAACTAAAATATAAACACAATATACACTTACATAAGACAAGTCAAGAGGAATTGCAAAAAATACAAAAAGCGAAAAGTATCCCAGAAAATGTCTTTCTGTGATATTTTGTTGAAAAGTTATCTCTATTTCCATTTCCTTTAATGTAGAATACTTTACATTCCACACAAGACCAAAACACCCTGACAAAATAAGAATTAACAATGTAACAAAGTTTAATGTATTTAAAATATTAAAAGAAAGATTGTCATTTATTATTTCAACAATGAGTCTTATAAAAATTAAAAAATACATAGGCACAAACGAACTTATATACAAAAGTAAATCTTTTAAGAAATCTTTCATATTTTTAGTTTGTGAAAAAAGATATTTATTATGACAAACAAAAAAGATAGATTAATCAAATCTATCTTCTTTTTCTTTTGTTATCGTAAAGAGTGAACAAGCAAAATTTACTACTGTAACTACTACAAGCAAAATTAAGCCTGTCCCAAGAGAATAAATATCATAAGACTTACGGTCAATTATCCAATACACAAACATAACACAACTTGCCATAGCAAAAACACAGGTTAAAACCGATGTAATGATGTTGACTATCCAAAAATATGGAACTCTCTTTATTCCCCCACAATTGGTCAATATTCCAACCAAACACACAATTGCATTAATACTATTAATAATCAAAGTTATAAGCAAAAACAATTTTCCAAGAGCAAAGCCACCTTTAAAACGTTCATCAAGCATAGTTTTGTAAAGACTCTCAAAAGGTTTCATTGTATGCTCATCAAGTTTTATATTTATAACACTTGCAAAATAGACAAAATAAACACAAATTGAAAGGAATAAACCCAAGCTATACCCAAGTAACGACAATTGCCTTTTGTTTCCCATATTCCCTCCATAAGTACTCTTATAAAAGCATTATCTCAAAAATAATTATATTTGTAAAGTAAATTTATATTAATATTTCTAAAAACAGCAAAAAGAGTTTTTGTTAGCACTCAAAATTACATAATATAAGTATCATTTAACCTTTTATGTCATTCTGAAGCGTTAGCGAAGAATCTCCACCAAGTAACAAAAAAAGAAAGTGCAAAAGCACTTTCTTTAAAGTTTTAATTCAATTATTTTTTTGAACCAAGACTTCCTACAACTACGCCTGCAACAGCAACAACTGAAGATACCATAGTTAAAATATAACCGATTCCTGCAGTAAATGAGAAACCTTCAATATCAAGTCCACCTGTCATAAGTTCAGCCATTTCACTTGCATAGCTCATCATGCAAGCAAATGCAACGATAGAAGCTACTAAGAAAAGACCAGCAACAACATAGTTAACGATTGGCATAAATCCAAGTTTTATAACGCCCATTGAATTCAAAAGACCAAGAATACTTGTTACGATTAAGATACAAGCTAATACTAATGCAATAATTGCGAAAGTATTTGATGTTGTATACTTACTAGAATCAATACCTTCTTCTTTGAGAACATCCCAAATCTTTTGGCTTTCAGTCATAGATTCTCCACCAGTTAAAACTGAAGGTGCTTTCATTGTAAGACCTGCTAAGCAGTACCAAACAAAAACTAAAGCTGAAGCTACCATTGTTACGCCATAACCAAGAATTGCTTTAAGATTCTTCATCGACTCTTTTTCCCCCTTTTGTAAAATTGTAATTAAAACAAATTACAAAAATATTATATAATATATTTTTTCTTTTGTAAAGCAAAATTATAGACAAAAAAAATATCTTATGCTATAATACCCCAAATTGTTTCATATTGACACTAATAGTGTTTTACATCACAATGTGATTTATGAAGTTTAGTCAATAAATCGACTTTAAATGTGGTACTAAATTATGAAGAATTGCTTTTACAACTTCCATAGTGATATATATGCAACAAGTTTTAATCTTGATAATAAATTTTTAAAAGGAAACAAAAATTATGGAAAATTTTCCAATTACCGACAATTTTTTAAATGAAGAATCTCTTATCACACCAAGCAAATTACTTGTTGGTGCTGACAAAAATGTTGAACAAAAAAGAGAAGAATTGAAAAAACTAAATATCACAAGTGCTGTTTTATGTTTTTTCAAAGATGACGAATATGACAAAGAAATAAAAGACAAGTTCGAATATTTTTATCAAATCGGTGATGGTGGTGTAAATCTTCCTATTTACATATATGATAACAAAACTTTGGTTGTAAGTGTTACCATCGGTGGTGCTTGCGCTAGTCTTGTTATGGAAGAATTATCTTTCTTTGGTATAACAAAATTTTTAGCATTTGGTTCTGCTGGTTGCATAAATCCTGAATTTGACACTTCAAAACTTATCCTTGTCAAAAATGCCATAAGAGATGATGGTGCATCTTATCAATATATAAAGCCATCTCTTTATGTTGAAACATCAGAAAAACAAAATCAAGAGTTAAGTGCTTTCTTAAAAGAAAAGAATGTTGATTTCTCTTTTGAAACAACTTGGACAACAGATGCTATCTATCGTGAAACTGCTGGTAGAGCAAACTTAAGATTAAGTCAAGGTGCAACTGCCGTTGAAATGGAATGTGCTTCTTGGTGTGCCGTTGCAAAATATCACAACTTTGAATTTTCTCAAATCTTATACTTCACCGATGCCATAAATCAAAAACAATGGGATTGGATTGACGGTCAAGATGTTTTTGTTAAGATAAAAAACGAAATCTTAAAACTTGCATTGGACTTTATGACAAGATAATATAGTTTCTTCGATTAGCACAGAATGACAAGAAAACGATTTAGAAAAAATAAAAAAAAGAAGTTAGATTTTAACTTCTTTTTTATTATTAAATTATTCAAAGTTTCTAAGTATTGCCTTTCTATAAACTTCTTTTGCAGTGTTATAATTTTCTTGACTTTCTTCAGAGAATTTTTCCATTAAAACACCACTATTAATTTCGATAACCTTGAAATCATCTCCGATTTGAGCAAAATCAATTGAAACGAAACCAAGATTTAATCTCTTACTGATTTGTCTTGCTGTTTCAGTTAATCTAGCCTTAATGCTCTCGTCTTTAATTTCAACAGGACGAGAACCTTTGATAAGATTATGTTTCCAGCTTAAAAGATATTTTTCATCTTTTGCAGGTACATATTCAAGATCGATTTTTTCATGATTATTGAATTCAACATATTTGTCTTTAATAAGTTCATCAACAGTTTTTACGCCATCACCTGTAACAGATGGTCTTTCTTTTGCGTAACAAACCATTGTTTCGCCATCAAGTACGATAAAACGATATTCACATTCAATATTGTAGAAAGGTGAAAGAGAAATCATTCTCTTGTCAGATAACTTGTCAATAGTTTCTTCAAGTTCTTCTCTGTTTGTAACTTTATAAACAGATTTACCACCACTTGAATCACTGTTGTTTTTAAGTACGATTTGACCATACTCTTCAAGTTTTGAAACCATAAGTTTGTAGCTATTACTTTCACGGTTTGTGAAATCTTCTTCTTTCTTTGAAATTAAGATGTGTTCAATAGCAGGGAAGTTAGATCCGTTCAAAACTTCGTAACAAGCTGACTTATCACTTAAGATTCTGTCAACGCTTGATGAATTATTTGAAAATCTAAAGCCATAAATATGCATTACTTTGTCATTTTTTTCAAGTTCAATAACCCAGTCTTTTATGTAAGTATTAAATTTAAGACCTTCTTCATCGGCTATTTGTTTTACCATTTCATATAAAGTTCTACTCATTCTTTCTCCTAAGTTAATTTTGGATAATTATGTCCAACAAGATTTTAAAATCAAATCGGACAAATGCAATTTTACTTGCAATTTAATTTAATTTTTTCCCAACTGAAATTTTCATTTCCAAAATGTCCGTAACAAGCAGTATCTTTGAAGATAGGTTTTAACAAATCTAATTCTTCAATCATATTACCAACACTGAAATCAAAATTTTTGTTGACAAATTCATATATTTCTTCTTTTGAAACTTTTTCTGTTCCAAAAGTATCAATATCAATTGATAACGGATATTTTATACCAATTCCATAAGAAACATGAATAAGACATCTTTTTGCAAGATTGTGTGCTACGATATTTTTTGCAACATATCGTGCATAATAAGCTCCTGAACGATCAACCTTTGTGGCATTCTTACTTGAAAAGCAACCACCACCAACAGGAGCAAATCCTCCATAGGTATCCACAACTATTTTTCTTCCAACGCAACCACTATCACCATAGCTTCCCCAAATAGTAAAGCGTCCACTTGGATTTATGATAATTTCAGCATCACTATAATCTACTTCACAACTTTCAAGCACTTTACCGATGACATTTGCTTTGATAAGTTCATAGATTTCTTGATTTGATAAATTATCTTTGTGAGATACAGAAACAAGGATAGTTTTGATTTTTACAGGTCTATCATCATTATACTCAACAGAGACTTGTGATTTTGCATCTGCAAGAAAATCATTATTGATTTTTCTATACTCTTCATAAGTTCTCATTAAATCATGAGCAAGCATCAAAGGTAGTGGCATAAGTTGTTTTGTTTCATCACAAGCATAGCCAAACACAATACCTTGATCATTTGCACACAGTTCACTTTTTACAACAGCATTGTTGATTTCTTGTGATTGTTTTGATACCTGTACTACAAATTCAAAAGAGTCCGCATCATATCCTATTTCTTCCAATGTCTTTTTTGCAATTTGAACATAGTCTAAACTTGCTTTTGTTGTTGCCTCTCCATAGATGAAAAGTTTGTTATCTTTTATTGCACATTCAACAGCCATTTGTGCATTTTCATCTTGAGATAATGCTGCATCTAAAAAACTATCAGCAATTATGTCGCAAGTCTTGTCTGGATGTCCACAATTTACACTTTCGCTTGTAAGCAATTTTTTCATTTTTTTTCTCTCTCCTTCTTCGACTGCAAAGAAAAACCATCAAACATATTGATGGGAGAAAAAAGCCTTAACCCATCATTCAGCCTTTAGCACCGTACGTTTTGTGGTTGCTGTGTGGTCATAGGGGCTGTCCCTCACACACTCTTTATAGGTCTTGACCATTATACCACATATACTACTATTTTTCAAGTATTATCCATTTTTTATACAAAAGAAACGGCAAAAAGTTTTATTTTTGCGACACTTTTTAGTATATTTGATACAAAATTTAAACATTATACCTATTTTTTATACTTATTTTTTTATTAATTTTACCCATATTTTAATAGATTTTGACATAAAAACAGACTGATTTTACCTATTTTTAGACTTTTATCTACCTAATTTAAGAGTTTTTGGTAGTCTTTTTTTGATTTTTTAAGTCGAATTTAATCTAGTTTTTCTTATTGAACTAAAAAAATACGCAACTTTTTCTTGTTGCGTATTTCATATTATATATTATTAATATCATATTTGTATTTTTGATTTGTTTTTCTATCTTCAATTTCTATATCTTCATTATTTAAGTAACCATTACCTACGATTATTATTTTTCTTATACCAAAAAGTTCGTTGTCCTTTAATTTTTCTCCAATAGAATTATTCCTATCATCAATACAAACTTTGACACCTTTTTGTTTTAATTCTTCATAAAGATTATATCCTTTTTGTAAACAAACATCATCATTTTTGCAGATGATATTTATATTAAATGCTGATACATTATCTTCCCAAATAAGCTTACCATATTTCCTTAAACAATTAACTGCAATTATCGCACAAAGTCTTGACACTCCAATTCCATAGCACCCATTGTAATAATAATCTTGTTTACCTTCACGATTAATAAATGTTCCACCCATCATTTTTGAATACACTTGTTCGTTTTGAAAAATGTGTCCAACTTCTGTTGCTTTTCTTTTTACAAATTGTGATTTATCTATATCAATATATTCTCCCAAAATTAATGCTTTAAGTTCTCTATCTTCAATGTCAAAAACTTCTTCGTTGACATACAAATTTAATTCGTCATTACAATAAATTGTGTCTTGACCATACTCTTCATCGAACCACATAAATTCGGTCGCAATTTTTCCACCCATGTCATTTACTGATGTAATATTTTTTATATTGTCAAAGCCAAGTTCTTTGAAAATCTTATGATACACAGCAATCATTTTGTTGTAACTTTCAACCATCTTCTCTTTGCTTTCATCAAAAGAATATGCGTCCATCATATTAAATTCTTTACTTTTTATAAGTCCACCTTGACAACGAATTTCATCTCTAAACTTTGTTCCAATTTGATAATGAATAAACCCTAAATCTCTATAACTTTTTATATGGTCTTTTACCATTGCAACGCTAAATTCTTCTGCTGTTGCACAAATTGAATATTCTCCATTTCTTCCTTTGCTTGTAAACATAGTTCCAGATTCAACATACTTGTTCCATCTACCACTTGCTTCCCAATAATTTTTTGCTTGTAAGATTGAATATTGAACTTCAGCACAACCAATTTCATCAAGATTATTTCTTATGATATCTTCAATATTTCTCTTTATTTTTAATAGCATTGTCCCAAAGCCATAACAACCTGCTGAATATTTTTTAAGTTGTCCACTTTGTTCTAATAATTCACTAATGTAGCAATCTTCGCTACCAATATTTTTTCTTGTTTTTAATCCTAAATTTGATAATTTCATAATTTTGTTCTCCTTAAATTTTAATAATAATATAAATAATAATTAATCATATTTCTACCACCCACATTGGGTGGAGTTTGTATTTTTTCATTTTTCATAATATCTCTCCTAATAAAAAAAATAGAGCAATAGCATTAAACTATCGCTCTAATCATATTAACTTATATAACTAAATAAAAAAAGCGATAGTCGTGTTTTGACTACCACTCTAATTTCAAAATTTTGGCATGCACAAAACACTATAACTAAAATGTTATAGTTTCCGGTGCAATATTAAGTTGGAAAATTATTGAATTTGTCATAATTCTTCTCCTTAACTACATCTAGTATATTCTCTTTTATCAAAAAAGTCAATATCAATATAAAAACTATTTATAAATACAAATCACACAATCTTTTTAACCTTCCATTAACATCTTATCTGCAATTAGTGCTATAAGTTCCCCATTGGTTGGTTTTTCGTTGCTATTATAAATTTTAAGTCCAAAAATGCTATTTATATTTTCTATCTTTCCCCTATTCCAAGCAACTTCAATTGCGTGTCTCATTCCCCTTTCTACCTTACTTGAACTTGTATCAAATCTCTCTGCAATTGTTGGATAAAGTTTCTTTGTTATTGAACCTATTATTTCTGGTTCTTCAACTGCAAGTTTTACTGCTTCTCTTAAAAATTGATAACCTTTGATATGTGCTGGAATTCCAATACTAATAAAGATATTTGAAATCTTTTCATCTAAGAGTTTTGAGTTTTTATTTTCAAGACTTTCTTTTTGTTCTGATAAAACTTCTCTTATTCTTTCTTCTAAATTTTCAGGACTAATAGGTTTTACCATAAAATAACTAGCACCTTCCTTGACTGCTTTTGTTACAAATCCACTATGAGAAAAATTTGAAACAAAAATAATTTTAGGCAACTTGTCTTTCATTGTTTCTTTTAATTTTTCTAAGACAACAAAGCCATCAAAAGATGATAACATTACTTCCATAACAAGCACATCGGGACAAAGTTTTTCAACATCGTCAATAACTTTTTCTCCTTCAAATGAATTTCCAAGTAATTCAAAATCAACATTATTCTTGAAATAATCTATCAAGTTGTTATCTTCTTCAGAGTCGGCAATATATATTTTTATTCTCTCATTTGTCTCATTCAAATTTTCCATAATATTCTCCTTAATTTCCTTTTTCTATAATCTTTGATTGTTTTCGGCAAATATAAGATAACACAATTTAAGCAAATAAAAAAGTCATAAGCTTGCTAGAATTTAGCATCTTATGACTATTTTTGTAGAATTTTGTATATTTAAAATTTGCTAGAAATTTAAGTCGAAAATTATAAATTTTTAATTCAAAATTTTAAACTGTTTTTCCTAATAATTGATAAGTTTCGTTTGCACTTCTATTGATTTTTACTGTGTAAAGATAATAGTTTTGATCACCTTTTTCTTCAGTTTCTTCACCTTCGCCTTCTGCTTGAGCACTTACTGTTGTTTCTGCATCTTCATCAACTATTTGTGCATAGTAATAGAGGTTTGTTCCATCATATCCATAAATTGCATCTGAATAGATTGTAGAATTCATTTTTACTATTTCAGTAACATCTTTTGTTGTTACATCGTAGTAGTAGAAAGCGTTGTTTGTAGCTGAATTGAAGAAAATTTTACATTCATCAACAAACAAGATTTTGAAATCTGAATAATTTTCTGATAATGCTGTTGAAATGTTTTCAATTTCGTTTGTTCTAACATTTTTATACATCAAATTGCTATCCACAACAAATGTATAACCTTTATACAATTTATTTCCTGTGATTGCTTTAACATCAGAAATTTCAGAAGCACTTGCATAGAAAAGATTATCTTTGTTTAAAATGCTTGTTGTGAAATTTGTTTTTGAAAGGTCAACATAATAATTTTCTGTACCTGATTTATTTGTATGAGTATAGAAAACAACATCGTTTTGTCTTCCAGTAAATTTAATTGTTGTAGCTCTACCTCCAGCAACACCATTGTAGATAAGTTTATCTTTTCCACTTTCAATATTTACTCTATAAACACGACTTCCAGAAAGTCCATCTGTTCCACTATAATCTTTTGTATAGTAAATATATCCATTGTTCTTTTGGTTGTCTTCAGCAATTGCATAAGTTGTAACTTTCTTTGCAATAGTTTCTACTTTTCCAACTTTCTTTCCTATTTTCATTCTCAAGATATTAGATTCGCTATCAACCATTACGATATAATAATCTCCATCAGCTTTCAAAATATCCATTCTTGAAATCACTGCACTTGTTGTATAAATTTCTTTGTTGTTATCTCCATTAAGTTTACATCTATAAATAGTTGTGTAATCAAAATGGTTGTTGTTACTTTTATCTTTGTGCAAGTTTGGTGTTGAATAATAGATATAATTACCAAGAACAAACATATTTGTATTTTCGTAACCTACAAATTCTTCTTGAACTGTTTCTGAATTTTTTACAGAAGTATTTTCATTCTTTGCCTTAAGCTTTGAAAGATTTACTCTTTTTAAATTTGCAGTACCAGCAAGTTTTTTGTAACCTTTGTTTGAATCAAGGTTTTCAGAAGCATTATCAATATTGTTTGCGAAATAAAGGTAATCGCCAACACGAACAACACTTCCTCCATTGTAAATAAGTTCTTTGCTATTGTTTTTTATATTGCTTACAGTTGCACAACCAGTTAAAAGTAAAGCAAAACAAAACATAAAGCAAAATAGTTTTAAAAATTTTTTCATAAATTAACTCCGAATTCGTTTAATTTTACAACAAATTTCATTTAAATGTCAATGTATTTGATACCAAAATTATTGCTTTTAACAATAATTTTAATCAATATATTTCAATTAATTTGTTATCAACAAGATCACAAGATGTCAAATAATATCTAATACCATTTTTATCAAGCACTCTATGTTGTTTTAAATATGCGTGTAAATGTCCATACACCACACAATCAACTTTGTATTTTTCAAGTAGTGATGTAAATTCACTATCTTCTTCTTTAAAATTGTATGGTGGATAATGTAACATACAAATTAATTTTTGTCCTTCTTTTCTTAGTCTTGTTGCATTTTCCAAGGTAAGTTGAAGCCTAATCAATTCTCTTTTATAAATCTTTATATCTTCTTCGCTAGATTTATTGTCATCAGGAATAACCCAACCTCTTGTACCACAAATGATATAGTCTCCAAAAGTTAAAGAGTCATTTTGGATAGCATAAAAATTTTGTGGTAAGACTCCTCTAACGCTAGAAATACTTTTCCACCAATAATCGTGATTACCTCTTATGATAATTTTTTTTCCTGGAAGGTCTTTCATAAGGTCAAAGTCAGATTTTGTATCCTCAAGTTTTATTGCCCAAGAGAAATCTCCTGCAAGCAAAACTATATCATCTTCTGAAACTTTACTTTTCCAGTCATCAAAAATCTTGTCAATATAATTTTCCCAAATTGGTCCAAAAATATCCATAGGCTTTGGATTGTTGATAGAAAGATGTAAATCGCTTATTGCAAAAACTTTCACTATCCCCTCTTTAATACTTCTTGAACTAAACGCATATCAACAGTGCCATTGTAATTTGTTTTAAAGTGTTTCATAACATTTCCAATAGACTTGTCTTCAAGACTTGCTATGATAGTAGCAATTTCTTCTTCAGTGAGCATTTTTGGTAAATACTTACTTGCAATTTCAATTTGCTTAACAATAGTATCAACTTGTTCTGTGTTTCCAACTTTGCTATAGTTTTCTTTTTCTTCATTAAGTTCTTTAATCATTTTTTGAATGATATTTGAAACATCAGCATCAACGATTTCTTCACCCTTTTCTCTCTTGTTAATAGATTCAAGTAAGATTTTGTTTAAAAGAACACTATAAAAACTTCTTGCAACAGTATCCTTATTTTTCATAGCTTCAACATTAGCTTTTTTAATATCATCATATAACATAATAAATTCTCCTTTAATTTTCTGGTTTCATTACAATAAAATCATAAAACATTTACCTTAAAGTAATGAAATCCAATATATTTTCTAATCTCATAATCTTGATTTTAGAAAAATTTAACATATATATTATAAAGTTTTTTTCAAAATGTAGCAAGTAAAAATATAAAATATAAAAAATTATAAAAAAATTATTGACAAATTTTGTTTATTGTTATAGAATATTAAAGGTATTTTACGTAGGATTATTAAAACTAAGCAATAAAATAAGTCTTTTTTATACTTATTTTACTTCGAGTGTTAATAAATAGCGAGATAATTCTTCGTCCTCGCTTCTCTCTTTTTCTCTTTTATCCTATTATCGTAAAATACCCACACTCCACTTTTGGCGTAGTAGCTCAGTTGGTTAGAGCGCATGGTTCATACCCATGAGGTCACTGGTTCGAACCCAGTTTACGCTACCAAATGAAAAAGACTAGATTCATTCTAGTCTTTTTTTATATAATATCTAATTTTATATAATATCTAATTTATCTACTTGTATTTCTGAAAAATCAATATCATAAGTTATACGAGGTACTCCATTATTATATTCTATTACCTTATTTATTCTTTTCTTTCTTCCAAATGGAATTAATTCCTCATTTGGTATATCTTCAAAGATTGTATCTCTTTCAATTATTGGTGGTAATTTATAATCTACAAGTTTAATTACCCTATGAAGTCTTCGCACAAAACCTTTATACTGGTCTATATTCTCAACTTGCTCATCTTTATACAGGTCTTTATAATGAAAATTTGAAATTATATAAACTTTTGTATATCTTGCAAAAACTAAACTATTTAACCCTCTTAACTTAACTGGAAAGCTATCAAGTAATTTATTTAATGTTTGTATTTTAAATTGACCTTTAAATTCATCAATAACAAGAACATTTTCTCCTTGATAATTTGAAAATGCTGATAAATCAAATGTATCAACCCTAAAAACTCTATCATTAATAGTTTCTTTTTTTACATAGGTACTTTTCCCTTTACCAGCTTTACCATAAACATATATAACTTCAATATCTCTATCCTGTTTTGAATAATCAATATCAGTAGTCATTCTAATAATTGGTAGTTTATGAAAATAATCTAAAAAAAGTTTAGGATACAATTTTTTTAATTCATAATCAGATGCTCCAGCCTCAACCAATTGCATGAAATTAGTAATATCAGTTCTTGCTCTTTCTTCTGCAAACTTACCAAGTTCATAATAATTATCAGAAATACGAGTATCTGTTTTAGAACAATAATCTCTACACTGAGCATTATTTCCTTTTGCTTGTTCTATATGAGCTGTCGGAAAATAATTTTTTATAGTACTAAATCTCTTGCCAATTGAAAAAATTATAAACATCTGAATATGAATAGTCCCAGTTTCATTACCTTTCTCCCTTTGAAACATACAATATTTAAAATGTTCTAAATTTTCAACATAATCTTTTATTTCTTCATCAGATTGGACTGGATTATTTATAGTCAACATCCATCTTCTACTTTGACTATTTAATTTACTTTCATCAAAATCAATAATCTCAATTTCATCCACTTTTATTCCCCCTTTAAAAATGAACAATTTTTATATGCGACACAGTAATGCGACATCAATGCGACAATTTAAAATGTTTAAAAACATCTATAAAATAGTATCATGCGACAATGCGACACAGTCTAAGGTAATACTATACCTTAGACTGTGTCTATCATATTTGTATTTTTAATACAACTACGAAGTATTTTCTAAGGTCTTTTTTATGGCGCTTCGGTCAATGCCAGTTATCCACATTACCACAAAATGTGGAAATATGGATAACTTTGGATAACTCAACGAGTTAACCACATTGACTGGAATTGATGGAAAACTCTATGAGTTTACCACAATACCACACCAATTTATTATTATTACTAATAAACAAAAAAAACAATTTATAAATTAAACTACTGAACAAGATACTTAACTTCTTCTATTTTCCCTTCTACTTCTTTTTGAATAGGAGAAGAAACGAGTGTTCTTTCTTTTTTATTACTATGTACTTCTTCATATGTACCATTTGAATATTCTTGAAGCTTTGGAATTTCAATAAATACTGGTATTTTTTTATCTAAACTTTTTAAACCTTTACAAAAATCTGTATAAATACTCTTTACAGCTTTATTTTTAAATCTTCGACCAAATCGACCACACTCAGCATAAACACCTTTATTCTGAGCTATTTCAGAAAATACAGAAGATATATCATTAATAAGTTTACCTTTAAGTCTTAACTTTAACATGCTATCTGTATTTTCTGTTAAATTATCTAATTCTTCCATTAAAATATTTCTCCTATAATTTCTTCTTTATTATTACTTTGTTTTACATTTGTTGAAGGTTTAACATAATAACCTTCTGGAGGATATAATCCAAAATTTTCTGCAAACATTTCAACATCTTCAATAGTTTTTATATCTGGGAACTTTGCAATATTATAATCATCATCTGTTCTACCATTTAAATGTAACATCTTACATTGATAAGAATCATAATTTGAATACAAACAACCAACTAATTCTAAAATATATGTGTCCATTACTAAATTTTCATTAGAATTCTCAAGATACTTTTCTAGGTATTTATACTTTTTAAACTCTTTAATGTATAGTCTATGACCTTTAACATTCCCTTCTTTATCTATTACCTCTTCTGTATCTTTATATAAATAAATTATTCGATTTAACAATTCTCTCATACCTTTATAAATTAATTCAGGTTGATTTGTATCAAGTATTATTTCTATATTAGCTTGCCTTGATGTTTCCCAAAATGCTCGAACTTCAGCTCTTAAATATTGCCACATATACGCATTAAAAACTCTTTGAGCTTCTGTTATTATTAAAAAGGAATATGGTGGTAATGGTACTGTTTCATAATTTTTACATACCAACCCAACCTTAAATGGATCTAGTAAATTTGTTTTACGATTAGGTACATAAGTACCTTTACAATTCATATCATAATTAGAAAATAACAAATGTTCAAAGTTTTTAGAAAAAGTATAACCTAATTTATTTATATTATCTATTTCTTTAAAAGACTTCCAACAATCTTCCTGACCTCTTAACATTTTTTGAATACCAATATATGTAGAAAGTAAAGTCTTTCCAGAACCTTCTACTCCACATATAAGCATTTTCCCAATTCGTTTATTCAAATCGAACACATCATTAAATTTTCTAACCATATAAACCTCGTATTTTATTTGACAATAAGTTCATTTTAGTATTTAGTTATTTTTACTGATTTTGACAATATGCATAATTTACTCCAAAATAATTTTTTATTTGATTTTTCGAATAATAACTTTCCAACCTTTTTTGCCAGATAAAAAATTTTTTCTTTCATTAGCCAAATCATTTTGAAAAGAACGTAATTCGTTATTAGACATTGAACTAATATTAACTAATTCACCTTTACGATTATAAACACCATAACCTTTATAATATTTTCGCAAATCATTATAAGATAGTTTAAATTTAGTATAATCAATAACTCCCATAATTAATCCTCACTAAAAAACTAATTAATATTTAGTTCTTTTTTTTGATGGAATTCTATATGTAATAACTTTAGAACCATCAGAATATGATTCAGTAACTCTTGTTACTTTTTTTACACATTTTTTATTAGCATTTTTAAGATATCTTTTTCTCATTATTTACTCCTTAATATCTTTTTTAATTTTATTTTTTTCAGAACGAAGTTCTAAAAACTTGTTATAATATAAATCAATAATTCTAAGCACAGTAAAATCAGATGGGAATAAATAGTATTTATATCCATCTACTTCATAAAGCACAGCTACAAATGTCGACTTATCATTGTCAATACTATCCTTATCATCTTCAGAAATATCATCTAACTTATTTGATTTATAATCTTCAATTAATCTTTTTGAAGTAATAACATTATTAATATCAATTCCACATTTCTTATAAGCCATCAACAATCTATACAACTGATTATTTTTATCTTTAAATGTTAATTTTTCTCCATTAAAAAATTCTACAGTACAAATTGCTCTTTCTCCATAATTTCTATTAGTATTCTTATCTAAACCTAAACTAATCGCTTTTACCATTTCATTTAATTTTCTTAAATCTTCCATATTATTTCCCTTTCATATTTATTTTTTTTACTACCGGGCCCTTGGTAGTTGGTAATATATCTAATTGTATAAAGGAGGAAAATACAATTAAATATATCTAGTGGTGGGTAGTATTGAAGTGTCCCCACCATCGCACTAAATTACAAATTAATTGTTGAACTTTCAACTTCAAAAGAAGTCATTTCTAAACTATTAATATTAAATACTACACTTGAATCACTAGCAGATGGAATAATATACAACTGAGTATAATATTGTTCACAATTTTCCAAAGGCAAAATTACTAA
This sequence comes from Clostridia bacterium, assembly GCA_017464845.1. Taxonomy (GTDB): domain Bacteria; phylum Bacillota; class Clostridia; order Christensenellales; family UBA1242; genus Caccovivens. Next base: position 36,063 of record JAFTYD010000021.1, on the reverse strand, counting down.
ACCAACTGAACAATTTACATCATTAATTTCAATTACATTATTAGTCATATCAATAACATAATCTACTCCATCAATTTTTAAAGAAATTGATTTTATTGATTCTAACTCATCAACACTTGAATTTTTTAAATCAAATGTAATTGTTCTACAAAAATAATAATGATAAGCATCTAGATTAACTTGTTGAAAATTCTCTTCAACACTTACTTGAATTCTAAGAACAGAATCAAGATTTTCATAATATGAATCTTCAAAATAAAACATATCATTACTAATAATTCCATAAGCAAGATTTGGATCATTTACATTTGTAAACACTGTATATTCATTGTTTTTATAAAGACCTAATTCACTTAAATTAAAAGCAAATTTTGTATTATCATAAGAAACAACTTCATTATTATTTTTTAAACTTTCATTTTCTTTTATTAAATCACTAATCAAGCTATTTTTTTCTTCAACAATATCTTCTAAATTAGAAGTATTTGAATCAATTTCTTTTGTTGTATTGTCTTTTACATAAAACCCTAATACAAAAGTAGCAATACAAGTTAACAATACAAAAATAATCAATAATATTTTTTTCAATACTCTTTCTCCCTATTTCAAACTAATACAAAATTAAGTGTTGAAAAATAAATATCTAATTTTTCTTCACTAAAATTAAAACCACTAGAACTAGACAAACCTTCTAAACTAACACCAATAATTCCAGAAAATTTAGATAAACAATAATTTTTAACATCTTCTTCAATAAATGAAAAATTTTCTACTCCAGTAATAATACCAAAATTATTAATTTTATATGAATTTCCATTTTCTGTAACAAGTAAAATATTCATTGTATAAATTTCTTTTGATGATTCATTAGAACAAACAAACTCAAAGTAAACATTTGAAGTATCAATATTTTCATTAACACAACCAACAACATTATTAACTAAAGCATTAAGTTTATTATCAAACTTATCTCCAATTGAAAGTGTTGTTGCTTTTGTATAACTATTAAAATTCTTTATTTCTAATTGAATAATTTTCTCTAAATCTTCAGCTTTAAAACTAGAAACATTTAAATTAAATTTAGCCACATCATAAGTAACTTCAAACATATCTGTTTCATTACTTCCATTTTTAAAACCAATTATAAGATTTTCATTTTGAAGCTTTACATAATTAATATTTGCTTGAATATTAGAAAAATCTACTCCATAATCATCAAATAAAAATGCTCTTGATTTTAACACATTAGAAAATGATTCATTTAAATTATTATCATAATATTCATCAACCATTACATATTCATTAAATAAGGCAATAAACTTAGTATTTTCTGTTACAACATATGTATCTGAATTAACTAGAACTCCATCAACTACCCAACCTAACAATTCAATATTTTCAGGAATAACAAGTTCATCAATATTTATTGTTGAATTCTTCTCAACAATTTGAATTGATTCTATGCTATTATCAACTTCAAATGTAATTAAAACTTCATTATCAGATAAGTTATTAATTATATAATTTTCTAAATTACTAATAGAATTATTTAATCTAGTTAATCTTAAATTTAACTCTTCATTAGCTGTAGATACTTCATCTAAGTCATACTTCAATTCTAATATTTGAATATTTAATAATTCAATTTCAGAAGAAAGTTCATTAATCGTTTTAATATAATTTTCTTCATTGCCTTTGTAAATATTAAGTAACTCATTTAATTCATTTATTTGTGTATTTAAATATTCTATTTGAACCAAATAATCTGATGATATACTTTCATTATTTAATATTTCAAGTTTTAAGTTTGCAATAGTTTTATTTAAAGTAGATATCTCTAAATAATAATTATCAACAAGTTTTTCATAATCTCTTATTTCTTTCTTTAAAGAATTAACATATTCCATTGATGTGTTTTTTCTAAGACGTGAATAAGCAATTCCATAACCAATTCCAAAACAAGATCCTATTGCAAGAAGTCCAATTAAAATGTATCCTATTATTCTTCTTACCACTTCCTATCTCCTATTTTTCTTTAAATATTTCAAATGGTGTACTTACAAGCCACCACAATCCTTTAAATAACAACTTTATACCTTTAAATAACAATGGAATAATTATTGGTAATAATGGTATTAAAATAATAAATCCTAAAACACTTAACAATATCCACCACCAATTATTTTTTAAATAATCTAGTATTTTTTTTATTAAGTCTAATAATGTATAACCAATACCTGAAGGAGTATCACTTCCAGTTTGTATATTGTCAACCACACCTAAATTATAAATTTTACCATCAGTTTTAAATTTTAATCTAAGTAAAGTAACCTGCTCAACCTTAGTTCCTGTCTCAAAAGAAACAACAGGAGTTCCTGCTACACGATCATTCCATTTTTTATAATCTGAAATATAAAAATTTAATACCCATTCTTTATCTTTTATTTGTTTTTTTGCAGAAGAACTAAATTGTATATTCTCTTTTTCTCTATCTTCTATAAATTTTTCTGAAGTAGAAATCATATCCCAACTATATTTTTCTTTAATTATAAAACCTAAAGTAGCATCAATACTTTCATCAGAAGTTAATGTTTCAACATGAGTAATAGAAGAATCATATTTAGTTCCTGATTCATAAGATTCAATAAGAATACCTAAATCTGTAGTAGTCTTATATTTCTTAGTAATATATCTAATATCTACTTCATATAATTCATCAATTTTATAATCGGTAGAAAAAGCTACAAAGTGAACATCACATTTTTTTCCAGTCCAAAAATTATCACTATTATATCTTAAGAAACCAACATATTTATCAACAATAGTAACCACTTCTGTTTTTTGCATTTCAGAAACCAAATTGTTATTATCATCAAACGATAAAGCCCATAATTGGCCAACTTCAAAACTTACTGAATTAATTGTATTATTTGAATCTACATCTTCATCAATATCTGGAATAAAATCTCTAAATATAGAGGCAATATTGTAATATCTTACCGAATCAAAATCTATCTCAATACTATTGACTTTATATTTAAACAATGTACCTGTATAATTAAGTAATTTTAAAGAATATAAAGATGGATTAGTAAACTCAGAATTTAGACTCATATTAATATAAGTTGCGACAATATCTTTATTTCCATTAGGTTGATACACATAAATAAATAATTCTTTATTTTCACTTTCTGCAACTTGAATTAACTGTAAAGAATAATCTTCTTCAATTAATGGATAATCTTCTTTTTTAAAATTTTTATCTTTTTCTAAATCATCAAGTATATTTGTATATACACCACTATCTACATCAGCAAAAGCTGTATTTATACCAGGAGAGTAACAATTAAGAATAAGTAACAATATCAATATAAAGTTAATTATTTTTCTCATAGAAATCTCCTATATTTATTTTTTTAACATTAAAGAAACAACTGGTTCTTTTACTAATTTCATAAGACCAAACCAACTTTTCCATTCAGAAACAAGTGAATTTTCATGAATGGAAGCTAAAACTAATGAGGTAATTATTAATGATAAAATAATTATTCCAATAAATAAAAATACTGTACCCCATATTCTTTTTGTACTATATCTCATAATTCTCCCTATTATTTTTTTTTAATTACAAATACTATTTATTTGCTCGACTTTTAAATTTCTTTTATCAGTAATTTGTTTTTATTTTTCCTTTATGTTAAAATTACTTAAAGGAGTAAATTTATGGAAAAACAAACACCACTTGAATTCGCACATGAATTCATTAATGATTTAACTACTACACCAAATAGTTTCAATCTTTCAAATGAGTTAGAAGTATGTTTTAATCAAAACATATTGTCTGACGACCCAAATCTTACAATCTTAAAATCAGAGCTTAAAAAAGCAAATTTTGATTTGATACCAACAAACGACAAACACAACTTCATTGTAAAAAAGCTTTCTTAAACTAAACACCTTTACATTAGGTGTTTTTTTATTTCATGCCCTTATAAGACTTTGGTAAAACATTTGATGTAGTTATTAATTCTCTTATTACCTTTTCATTTTTACCAAAATAAGTAATAGCTTTTGAAACAATCTTATCAAATCCATTCTTTGAATATACAAAGGTAAGATAAGTGTGTTCTCCAATTTGAGATTTCTTTTCAATTAAATTACTTTTTTTCCAAAAAGTTTCACTACAAGGTATCTTCTCTATCTTACATTCTTTACATTTCCATATACCTTTTCTTGTTTTTACAAAAAGTTGTTTTTTATATAATGCCATAATATTTCTCCTATAATTTTAAACTAAAATTCTATTATTAAATCAGCTTCAAAATCTTTCAATGCTGACCAAATTAAGAGTTTATCAACTCTTATATCATCTAAATTTTTCTTTTCTTCTTCACGATATTTATCAAACTTTGAAAATAAATAATTAATAAAATTCTTATTACCCTCTCTTAATAAACTTATATATCTCTTTAATTTCTTATAAAAACTTTCTTTCATAATCCCTCTCTAGATAATTTCATAACATTTTTTTCAACAATTTCTTTTAACCACTTACTTACAAACTTTTTAACCTGGTATTCTTCCGATGTAGGATTATTATGAAAACCTCTACACTGAACCACTTTAAAATCCTTTGGATTTAATTCTAATGTATAAAAACTTTTGTCTCTTTCTTCAATTTTACGAATAAAACAAATTATTGATTTTTTATCTTTAATTCTTCCTAAATATGATCCAACACAATTCATCATTTGTTGACCTTCAGTAATAATATCTTCAGCTTTTATAGGCATAACAACTAAATATTTTTTATCTTCGAAATTTAAACATTGATATTTTCTTAGTTCTTTATTAACTTTTGAATACAGTTCTTTATTTTTAACTGAATCTAATTTATTTACTGCATTATCATGAGCAACTTTAAAATTAAATGGTCTATAAAATTTTGAATCTTTAAAATTATAATTTAACTTTTTCCCAACAAAAATATAATCTCGATAATCTTGATAAAAATAACAAAAACAACCTTTATATAACTTTTGTTTTATCTGTTCAAGATAATAATCAACAAAAGCTTTATGTGTAAAGCCATCAAATCTTTCAAGATTATAATAAGATTTAAAAAAACCTTTTAAATACTTGAAATATTTATCTGGTAAAGAAAGATCTAAAAATCTTTTATAAATGATTAAAGAATATGCTCCAAAATCTTCTTGTTTTATTTTCTTTAAAAAATTCTTATCAGGAATTCGTAAAGACTTAACTAAATCTTTACAATCTATTATTGAATATTTCCCATTCATAATATCTCTTGCAAGTTTATAACAACCTATCTTAGTTAAACTTTCAATAACTTTAATTTCTTTTGTTTCACAGAAATATAAAAGATGTCTTATCTTTAAATCAATCTTTTTACCTAAATTCCAAACTTCACTATAATTAAATTCAGATTCTTTAAATAATTCCTTTAAGTTATCACAATAAAGATATCTTTTAGTAAAGTAATTCATCTTACCCCTAAGCCAATATGTATCAGCACTAAAATAATTAATAAAATCCTGTCTATAGAACTGTTCAATTTTCTTACCATTTTTATACCTGATTATATTAATCCCTACAGGCAATAAATTATCAGTTCTATAAGTTGTAATCATATAAAAATCTTCATATCTTGATACATAATCAATTAAAAAAGCTTTTGATAATTTTTTATATCGCTCTTCTATTTTCGGTATTACATTATTAATATATTTTTTTAATTTATTTAAAAACTTTTTAGAATTTTGTTCTTCCAAAAATTCTAAATAATAATTTAAAGTATATTTTCTCATAACAAAACTATATAAAATCTTCTAATTTCAAAAAAATATTTTCTTGTTTTTTTAAACCAAAATAGTTAATTATAAAGTTAGTAGATTCTACTCCAGAGAAACAATAGCAACCATTTTTTGCATGACTTTTAGCATATTTTTCCATATTCTTATAACACTCTTCTATACTTTTACTAGAATCGATATTCAATGTACTAGGATAATCTTTCAAAATATTTTCAAAAATTTCTAAAACTTGATATAAATTTTTATCATTTTTAGTAACTAAATCTTGTTTCATCATATCTAAAAATTCATCTTTTAACATAAAACTTCTACCACCTTTTTTAAAGCATTTTTACAACCTTCTTGTTTATCTTCAGGAAGCCTTAAAATTAAATTCTTAAGAGAAATAACAATTTTTTGTAAATCATCAAATTTCATCTTAAATTCAACTAATTCTTCAGAACTATTTATTTGAACTTGTTTTGAAAGAATATTATAAGACGTTTTCAATTTTTCAATTTCTAAATCTTTACTTCGTAACTGTTCATCTAGATTTTTTTCTTTATCTTTTAGTTGATCTTTAGTTATTCTTAATTTGTATTCTAAATCTAATAATTTCTTTTTAAAATTCTCAGAATTGTCTTTTTCAACTTCAACTATTTTTGGATTTTGATTCTTAAGTTCATTTATTTTTGCTTTTAATATTACAACTTCCTGCTTTAATTTATCTTTTTCATACACAACATCTTCTTGAACTTTATTTCTTTTCTTAAGATCCTCAATCTCTTGTTTTAATTTTTTAACAGAAATTCCCTCTATATCTACATTATCAAAAATTTCAATCTTCTCCCCCTCAGATAATGTTGTTAAAAGAGTCAATTTACTTATTCCAATTTTTGCATTTGAATGCAAAAATTCCTCTCCCAAATCATCAAATACTTTTATGTAGTTATAAGCCTGCCTTGATTTTAAACCACAAACTTGTTCACAATAATCATCAAATGTTTTAAAACCAACTTCAAGATACAATTCCTCTTCTTTCATTTCTCTTAAATTTTTAGCCAAATCTAACAATGCATTACTTATTACAGCACCAGATGTCATTATACTTGTATGTACTTTCAAAAAAAATTTTTGTCTAAATGTAAGTACACCTTCTTCTTTAACCATCAATTCATTTATGTTCATTTTTTTTCTCCTATCTGTTTTTTTTACAAAATTTCCTTATATTCTCTCTTAAACAAATTCATAACCATACTCTTCTGAAACATTAACAAAATAACTTAAACTATTAGCATCATTTTTAAACAATCCATGTAATAAACAAAATTTCTTATAACTTTCCCACTCTTTTTCTATAACTTCTTTATTTTTCATAATGACTCCTATAAGCTTTCAACATATTTCAAATAATCTTTTAAATAAATATACCTATCCCTATTATTTGGAGATATATACTTTAAACGATTTGTATTTAAAGCATAATCGATACTTTCTCGACCGATTTTAAACATCAAGCATAGTTCCTTAATTGAGTACAAACCTATTTTTTTACGAACTTCTATTAATTCAAGTTCATTTATCTGCTTTACTGCCATAACACCTCTCCTTTAATTTTATAAAATGTCAAGCAAATTAACAAAATAAATAATAAATGTCAAGATACTTGACTAATAGTAACACAATATACAGAAGGTGTCAAGTATTTTGACATATATTTTTAAAATTTTATTGTTTTTAGTCAAGTATTTTGACATAATTAATAAAAAGAGGAAAAAATGATAAATTTAAAACAACTAAGAACACAAAAAGGAATAACACAAGAAAAATTAGCAAAATGTATAGGAATTTCAAGATCAACAATAGCAATGTATGAAACTGGAGGAAGCGAACCAGATTTACAAACATTAACAAAAATTGCAGAATTTTTTAACACAACAACAGATAATTTACTAGGAAAAATAACTCCAACTAATAAAGCAAAAAAAATACCTGTACTTGGGACAATTCCTGCAGGAATACCTATTGAAGCAATTGAAGAAATTCTTGATTATGAAGAGATTTCTGAAGAAATGGCCTTAAGAGGAGAATATTTTGCTTTGAAAGTAAAAGGAGACTCTATGCTTCCTACCATTAAAAACGGAGATGTTGTTATAGTCCGTCAACAAGACGATGCTGAAAGTGGTAAAATTTGTGTTGTTATGATAAACGGATATGACGCTACTTTAAAAGAAATAAAAAAAGACCCAAACGGAATTTGGATCTTACCTCATAATTCAAACAACGAATTTAAACCAACTTTTTATACAAATCAAGAAATATTAGATACACCCGTAAGAATTATAGGAGTTGCAGTTGAAATCAGAAGAAGTTTATAATAAGGAGAAAATATATGGATAATAATACTACTACTGAAACACCCAAAAACGAATCTATTAAAACCGGCATTAAAGTTTTTCTAATTATATTATTAATATGTTTTTTGTTATTTCCTATAACAAGATGTACTTTAAATCCATTATGTAAAGATGCTACAATAGATGATATAACCATTAATAATCAAGATGAATTTTCAACTTCAATGAAATATACAATAGTTCCAAAAAAAATATATTAGATTTAGAAATTAAATTTAATTACTATGATAAAAATAATAAACTATTAGAATACGAGATGAAAGAAATAGGAGATGTAAAAAAAAACATACAATATGATGTTACAATAAATTTACTTGAATTTTCTCCAAGTGAAATCTTAGAAATAACTGAATGTTCTATAAAAGTAACTGGAAAAACAGGTATAACCAATATTTGGTCAACTACTACTACAAGTGCATATTATGTATTTGGAATAATTGTTTACATTGCAATATTACTATTCATTCTTCCACCTTCTAAAAATAATAAGAATAAATCTATAAGAATATCTTAAATATAAAAAGGAATAAATATGTCATATAAAATTGAACTGCAAGAAAATGGGAAATATAGAGTTAGAGCATGGGGTAAAAAAGATATATTTGGTAAAACACAAACAAAACAAGTTTCTAACATTTCTGGTTTAACTACTGCTAAAAAACTTGCATTAGAACTTGAATATGAAGTTAAAGGCGATTTTATTGATATTACATTTAATAAGTTAGATGATTTAAGATTCGAAGAAAGAAAAAACAAACTATCTCCTACTACATTAAACACTGTTTATAAACTTGATAGAAATATTGCTAGAACATATTTTGGTAAAGTTAAAGTTAAAGATATTACAACAAGAGCTTTGCAAAAATTTATTGACGAATATCAAAATAAAGGTTTAAAAAAGAAAACTGTTAAAAACTATGTTACATACATTTTATCTGTAATCAACTGGGGAGTAAATTATGATTACATTTCATCAAACAATATAAAAAAATTAAATTATAAAGAAGATGAAGAAGAATTTGAATCAACAACATTAGAACTTGAAGAAATTGCAACAATATTAAAAGACTTAAAAACTAATTACTATAACCTATATATACCAACCCTTATTGCCGTAATGACTGGAGCAAGAAGAGGAGAAGTATTAGGTTTAACATGGGAAAATATAGATTTTGAAAACAATATAATTTATTTTAAAAACAATATGATAACTACAAATGGAAAAAGTTATTTAAAAAAGTCATTAAAAACTAAATCAAGTAAAAGAGCAATTCCTTTAAGTAATTTTTTAAAAGAAGAATTACTTGAACATAAAAATAACTATTTTCCAGATATACAAGTATGTTCAAATTTATTTTTAAACGAAATTAAACCAGATTATTTTACACATAAATTTCATGATTACTTATTAAGCAAACATAATATAAATATGAGAGAACATGACTTAAGACATACATTTAGTCAACTTATAAGAGATAATGAAGAACTTATAATTAATAAAAGTAAAATTATGGGACATTCAGATATACAAATAACAAAAAATATCTATACAAGAAATTCAATTAACCAAAATATGTTTAATATGGTTAATTCACTTGGAGATGAAATAAAAAGATTAATGTGTAACTAAAAATGTGAAACTTCAAATATTAAAATAAATTAAAACAAATTAAAAATAAAAATTTTTCTAAAACTATTCTTAATATAAATATATTTTATTATTTATATAAGTTATATTAATATTTGAAATTCATACCCATGAGGTCACTGGTTCGAACCCAGTTTACGCTACCAAATGAAAAAGACTAGATTCATTCTAGTCTTTTTTTTGTTTTCTTTACTAATAATTTGTTTTTATTTATTCTTTATGCTAAAATTATTTAAAGGAGTAAATTTATGGAAAAACAAACACCTCTTGAATTCGCACATGAGTTCATTAACGATTTAACTACTTCACCAAATACTTTTAATGCTTCAAATGAATTGGAAGTATGCTTTAATCAAAACATATTGTCTGACGACCCAAATCTTACAATCTTAAAAGCAGAACTTAAAAAAGCAAACTTTGATTTGATATCTACTGACAATAAACACAACTTCATTGTTAAAAAGATTTCTTGATAATTAAACACCTCTATATTAAAGGTGTTTTTTTGTTTTTCTTATTCTAAATAAGAATTATTGACATTGATTTTGTTTTATGTTATCATTATACTATCAAAAAGGAGAAAAGAATATGAAAAATTGTTGTTATACAGTTATTGCAAAAAATGCACTTATGAACTGGAACGGTTTAACTGAAGAAGAAGCTCAAAGACAAATCGCTAATTCTACTTTTGATGAACTTGAAGGTCAAGTTTGGGCTACTAGTTCTATCCATAGTGCTGTTATGGGAGTTTGTTCTTTCGTTGGTAGAGAAGATTTAGCTCCTGCAGTTGAAGCTGTTATGCTCGGAAAAGACGAAGGTCAATATGAAGCTGAAATGGCTGAATTAAGACAAGCTTTACAAGGCGTTAACAAAAACGACTTAGCTATCTATTGTCTCCAAGTTATCCATGATGGTTGGGTAGTTGGAAATAGTTCAAAATTCAACAAAGAAGGAAGAGAAGGTAAAAGATATCAACATTTACCACTTGAAATGATTGGTTGGAAAGAAGCTAAAGCTGACTTATTATTCTTACAACCTGTTATGGAAGCTTGTATGGACGATCCAACAGCTGTTAATACAGTTGCTCTTCATGCAAAATATGATGAAACTGTAAAAGCTTTCTTCCAACAAAATGGTTTCCTTGACAAAAAAGGTAAAGTGGACAAAGCTCAAGTTGCTAGCGCAGTTATGAGAGGTGCTGAATTCTATCCAGCATTAACAGATGCTAACACAGCTAAAACAGAAGAAGTTGCTAACGCTATCGCTGAACAAGTAACAGAAAAAGTTGCTCCATCATTAGAAAACGTTAGAACAATTAAATAATGATTTTAAATAACAAAAAGAATTAGGAACGATTCCTAATTCTTTTTTTGTGTAATAAAAGATTTTCATACTTACTATGAAATGGTTTGTTATTACAGACGGGTTTGCAATTAAAATAATTTAGATAATAATTTTAATAATAATGTGATAATCATATTTGTAGTATGTTTATTATTTTCTTTTTTATTCATAAAAAAAGACTAATATCAACTATTAGTCTTTTTATATTTAATCTTCTCTTAACAACTTTTGTAATTCATTACAATATTGTTTATCCATAGGTTTTACATCTTTTAAGACATAATCAATTCCAAGTTCGTTATATTTTTTTATTGCCATATTGTGATAAGGTAAAAGTTCAATCTTTTCAACATTCTTTAATTTCTTTGCAAACTCTTTTAACTTCAAGACACTTTCTTTTGTATCGTTTATACCTGGGACGATAACTTGTCTAAGCCAAAGTGGTTTGTTTATTTTTTGACAATAGTCCAAAAATTTCTTAAAGTGGTCAATTTTGCGTTGAGTTATGTGGGTATAATCATCGCTATCAACTGCTTTCACATCTAAGATAACCAAATCAACATATTCCAAAATATCTTCAAAGTTTTCTCCATACCCACTTGTATCAAGACAGGTATTGATATTATGTTCTTTGCAAAGTTTTAAAGTTTCAAGCAAGAAATCATGTTGAAGCAAAGGTTCGCCACCTGAAAAAGTGATTCCACCATTTTTACCAAAATATGATTTATATCTCAATACCTTATTTACAATTTCGCTTGGTGTAACAAGATTTTTCTTTACACTTGCGTCCCAAGTTTCAGGATTATGACAATATAGGCATCTAAGTGGACAACCTTGCATAAAGACGATAAATCTTATACCTGGTCCGTCCACCAGACCCATAGATTCAAAACTAGAAACGTTTCCTAAAATTTCAGACATTAAATTTTCTCATGGAAAGTTCTTGCAATAACTTCTTCTTGGTGAGCTCTAGAGAGTCTATTGAAGTTTACTGCATAACCAGAAACTCTGATTGTAAGACTTGGATATTTCCAAGGATTGTTCATAGCATCAATTAAAAGTTCTCTATTAAGTACGTTTACATTGATATGTTGAGCGCCTTGAACAAAGTAACCATCTAAGATACCAACCAAGTTGTTAATTCTTTCAGTTTCATCATGTCCAAGAGAATCTGGAATGATTGTGAAAGTATTTGAAATACCATCTTGACAGCAATTGCAATATGGTATTTTTGCAACTGAGTTTAATGATGCAAGAGCACCTGAACTATCTCTACCATGCATTGGGTTTGCACCTGGAGCAAAAGCTTCGCCAGCTTTTCTTCCGTCTGGAGTAGAACCAGTTTTCTTACCATACATAACGTTTGAAGTAATAGTCAAAAGTGAAAGTGTGTGAACTGCATTTCTATAAAGTGGGTTTTCGCAAAGGCAATTATAGAATTCTTTTGCAAGTTCAACACCTAACATATCTGCTCTATCATCATCGTTACCATATTTAGGGAAATCACCTTCAACTTCAAAATCAACAGCAATTCCTTCTTCATTTCTGATAGGTTTAACTTTTGCATATTTGATAGCAGAGAGTGAGTCAATAGCAACAGAGAATCCAGCAACACCAAAAGCCATAAGTCTTGAGAGTTGTGTATCGTGAAGAGCCATTTGTCCTCTTTCATAAGCATATTTATCATGCATATAGTGAATGATGTTCATAGCATCAACATAAGTTTTTGCAATTTTGTGAAGAGCTTCTGAATAATGAGCTCTAACTGTTTCGTAATCTAAAACTTCATCAGTGATTTTTTCGAGACCAGAGATAACAAGAGCTCCACTCTTTTCATCATAACCACCGTTTATAGCGTAAAGGAGAAGTTTTGCAAGGTTACATCTAGCACCAAAGAATTGCATTTGTTTACCAACTTGCATAGCTGATACGCAACAAGCAATAGCATAGTCGCAACCATAGATTGGACGCATAACTTCATCACCTTCATATTGGATAGAATCTGTTAAGATAGAAATCTTTGCACAGAATTTTCTGAAGTTTTCTGGTAATTTGTCAGAATATAAAACTGTTAAGTTTGGTTCTGGACTTGGTTTAAGATTAATAAGAGTGTGTAACATTCTGAAAGAGTTCTTTGTTACTAAGCTTCTCTTATCATCAACCATACCACCAACACTTTCGGTAACCCAAGTTGGATCTCCACCGAATATATCGTCATAGTCAGGTGTTCTTAAATGACGAACAAGACGAAGTTTGATAACGAATTGGTCCATAATTTCTTGTGCCAATTCTTCTGTCAAAATTCCTTTTTCAATATCTCTTTGAATATAAATATCAAGGAATGTTGATGTTCTTCCTAAACTCATAGCAGCACCGTTGTTTTCTTTAACAGCAGCAAGGTATGCAAAATATAACCATTGTGTTGCTTCAACAGCGTTTGTTGCAGGTTTAGAAATATCATAACCATAACTTAAAGCCATTTCTTTGATAAGGCCTAATGCTCTGATTTGTTCGTTAACTTCTTCTCTAAGTCTGATACCTTCTTCAGTTGTAACATCAAGAAGAATAGTAACTAAATCTTTTTGTTTTTCTTCGATAAGTCTATCGATACCATAAAGAGCAACTCTTCTATAGTCTCCGATAATTCTTCCTCTACCATAAGCATCTGGAAGACCAGTCAAAAGACCATTACTTCTTGCTTTTCTAACGTCTGGTGTGTAAGCATCAAAAACACCATCATTATGAGATTTTCTGTATTCGCAGAAAGCTTTATGAACAGCAGGATCTAATTCTCTATTGTAAGCTGCAAGAGCAGAGTCAGCCATTCTGATACCACCATAAAGGTTAACAATTCTTTTTAAAGGTGCATCTGTTTGAAGACCTACAATAACTTCATTTTCTTTGCTGATATAGCCAGGTTTAAAATTGTTGATACCAGAAACAACTGTTGTTTCAATATCAAGACAACCTCTTTTTGCTTCTTCTAAAATAAGTTCTTCACATACTGACCAAACTTTGTTTGTTCTTTCTGTTGGTCCAGCAAGGAAAGAGTCATCACCTGTATATTCAGTATAATTTTCTAAAATGAAATCCTTTACATCAATACTTTCTTTCCATTTTTCTCCTTTGAAACCTTCCCATGCATTACATAAGTTGTTTTCGTTTGTTTCAATATTATCCATTATTCCCTCCTTTTGAAAAATTAGATAATTATTAAATTGGTAAAACTTCGTCTTTATTTTTACCAAGAATAGTATATATTCATTAAATACAAATTGTCAAGTTTAAAAATAAAAATTTAAAACAATTCTAAAAATATTTTAATAATAACTCTTTTGCAAAATCATTCTTTGTTAAAGTAAAAAAAAACTATTTATCATTTATTGGTTAATAATAAATAGTTTTGTCAAAATATAATTAATTATGTTAAAAGTTTTCTTCTTTTTTTGCTTCTTCAAGTACTGAAAGAATAAAATTATTTTTACCTGCTGTATAATTTAATCTTTCATCTTTATATATTTTTGCAAGTTCTTTTTTTAGACTCTCATACTCTTTAACCGTTTCTTTATGTTTTCTTAAATAGTCTCTAAACAAAATTTGATTTTTGCATCTATCCCCACTTGCAACCATAATGTGAATATAATGAGTATGGTTTGTTCCGTTACCTTTTATTGCTAAAACTTCATCACGGTCTTCAATAGAATTTTTAACTTGATAACCATGTCTTGACATAATGTCAATTGTTTTATACAAAGTTTCTTTATCCACAACACCAACAGCAATATCAAGAATTGGCTTTGCAGACAAACCTTCAATAGAAGTGCTCCCTACATGTTCTATTAAGATTGCAATATCTTTTAAAACTTTTTGTAAATATATTTTTTCTTTTTCAAATTCCTTCTTCCAGTTTTCATCATAAGGAATGAGTTTAACTTCTTCTCTTTCTAAACCTAACATAATTTCTCCTAAACTAATTGTACGACAAATATAATTTTTTTTCAAATGAATAAATAAAAAAAGTATGCGTTTTTGCATACTTTAAATTATTTGAGTTTTCATTATAACTGGTGAATTGGTTTCTTTTGTCTCATTGTTTTCTTGTGATAAATTTTCTTCCACAGTTTCATCTTTCTCTTCTTTTACTTCTTCTTGATTTGATTCTTCTTGAATTTTGTTTTCTAGACTTACTTCTTTATTTTCGTTTAAATTATTAAGATAGTTATACACATTTGACATATCATTTTCTAAAATGAAATATAAACATCTTCCTTCAAAATTGCCGTTATTTCCCCTAAGCATACAAACTTGTGAACTTTCATTTTCTACCAAAAATGCTAACTCATCAAATATATAATCATTAAAACTTACCTTTTCTTTAAACTTTAAATTTAAGTAATAACCATCTTGCATTTGTTCTTTTGCTGTGTCATTAGTTGTAACAAAAATAGTTGGAATATCATGTGAATTTGAAAATGTTTCAACCAAAATATTTTTAAGTTCATCTTGTTGTTCTTGCTCTAAAATAACTTCATTTCCATTGTAAGTTGCGCTAATTTTAAAGTCATAATTTAATATATCAACAAAAGATGTACAAGTTATTGTTACTATCATAATAGGTAAACCAAACAGAAAAAATAATAATCTTCCCATAATTTATTCTCCTTTTACTTCTCTATTATGAGCAAATATGAATTAATTATTTATTTTAAAATTAAATTAATTTATTTTATTTTTAATTCAAAATTAATTATTTTTTAATTATTTTAATTGTTTTTCATATTAAAATTAAATAAAAATATAACTTAAAATAATATCCAATATTAAAATAAATTTGTAAGTGTCAATATTTATTGGACAAAAAGTTTATATTATGCTAGAATATGTTTGTTTAATTTTATTAAATAAAAGGAGAAATATTTTGGATACATACTCGAGTTTGCTTTTAAAAGCAAGCACTTATTCACCAGCACATATTTTTATGTTAGTTGGTATTATCGTTTTACTTTTCTGTTCAGCATTTTTTTCATCAGCAGAAACAACATTCACTTCAATGAATGCTCTTAGAATGAGAAACTTCGCAGAAAATAAAGTTAAAGGAGCAAGAAAAGCTCTTTACATCTCTGAGCATTATGAAATGGCTCTCACAACAATTTTGGTTGGAAATAACTTTGTTAATATTTTAAGTACAACACTTTGTGCATATCTCTTTGGTATTTATGTAACAAACCCAACTGTTGCTAACCTTTTAAATACTGTTGTGATGACAATCATAATCTTAATTTTTGGTGAAATTTTACCAAAATGCTTTGCAAAAACAAATCCTGAAAAATTTGCACTTGCATTTTCTGGTCCACTTTTTGTTCTTATGAAAGTGTTATACCCTATAGTAATTATTTTCTATGGTTTACAACTTTTACTCACAAGAAAACAAAGAGCAAAAAGCAAAGCTACACCAACAGTTACTGAAGATGAACTTGAAAGTATTATCGATACAATGGAAGAAGAAGGCGTGCTTGAAAAAGACGATGCAGACTTGATTCAAGGAACTATAAAAATTAGAGAAGTTGACGCAAAAGATATTATGACTCACAGAGTTGATGTTATCTTTCTTGAAGACACTGCAACTGATGATGAAATCAATAATTTATTTTTGGAACACAAATATTCAAGACTTCCTGTCTTTTCAAAAACAACCGACAATATTATTGGTATCTTAAATCAAAAAGATTATTTCTTTAACTTGATTGAAAATAAAAAACCTTCTATTACCGATATCATTACCCCTGCAACTTTCATTAGTGAAAGTACAAATGTTAACTCTATCATTGATATAATGAAAAAAGAAAGACAACATATGGTTATCGTTATTGATGACCAAGGTGGAACATCTGGTATCGTAACAATGGAAGATTGTCTTGAAACAATAGTTGGTGAAATCTATGATGAAAGTGATGATGAAGAAGAAGCTCCAACAATTGAAACTGTTCAAGAAAACGAATATAACGTTGACGCAAACGTAACAGTTGAAGAAGTATTTAATCAACTTAAGATTGAAAAAATGCCAGAAGAAAAATATGTTTCAATCGCTTCATTTGTTCTTGAAAATTACCAAGGCATGCCAGAACTTGGAACAATAATTGAATATCCAACAGTAGATGAAATTATTGATGACAATGGCGATTTTATTACAAAACATATAAATATGATTTTCACAGTAACAGAGTTTGAAGAACATCGTATCAAAAAACTTAACTTGAAAATTGAATATGTAAATATTGAAAAAGAACCTGAAAAGAAAGAAGACGAAGAAAAAACTGATAAAGAATAAAAGTAAAACATTAAAACAGAAAATCTCAATTAACAAAATTGAGATTTTTTTATATTCTTTTTTATTGCAAAAATTAATTTGCAAAATTCTATTGACTTATATAGAAAAATATTTGTAATATATTATATAAAATATATAGATATAACTAGAAAGTTTTTTGGTTGAATTTTAAATATTTTATACAACTAAAAAACTTTTTTTTAATATACAAATTAGGAGTTGTCATGAAAGCTATTACTAAGAAAAAACTCATTGCTCTATCTGTGGCAATATTGATTTTTGCTGGATTGTTGTTCTTTCTTTTTTATGGAGAAAACTTTGAAGTTTTAAAAGAAATATTTAATACAAGTGCAACAAAAAAAGAAATACAAGATTCTATAAGTAAATTAGGTATCAGAGCATACATTGTTGTTTTTGTTTTGTCAATGATGCAAGTCGTTCTTACCTTTGTTCCTGCTGAACCTCTTCATGTGATTGCTGGTATAAGTTTTGGTTTGTGGAAAGGTATGGCAGTTTGTCTTGCTGGTATTATGGTTGGAAACACAATTGTGTTTATTCTATACAAATTATTTGGAACTAAACTTACTGATTACTTTGCATCTAATGTAGATTTTGATTTTGAAAGCGCAAAGCGTTCAAATAAACTTGCTCTTATTGTAATTATTCTGTATTGCTTACCTGCAATACCTTATGGCATTATTTGTTTCTTTGCTGCAACTATGGGCATGAGATATCCTAAATATATTTTGATTACAGGTATTGGTTCTATTCCATCTCTTATCCTTGATGTTGGACTTGGACATATCACAATGGCTACTAGTTGGACAGTTTCAATAATAGTATTTGTTGTTATAATCATTTTACTTATTTTAATGGCTGTTTATAAAACTAAAATTTTTGCAAAGGTAAATGAGTATATTCACAAAAGTCAAAAGAAAGCAAGAATGAAAGTTGGAAATTATAGTCCAATTATTTTTAAAGGTGTTGGAAATCTTATTTACTATGGAATAAAAACAAAAGCAAAGGTTAAACTTAAAAACAATGTTGGTAAATTGGAAAGACCATGCATTGTGCTATGTAACCATGGGTCATTTTATGATTTTATATTTTCCGGAAAAATAATTATAAAAGAACGTCCACATTATGTTGTTTCAAGATTATATTTTGGTAATAAAAAACTTGCTTGGGTTTTAAACAAAACAGGTGCATTCCCAAAAAGTCTTCTTGCTACTGATGTTGAAAATTCTAAAAATTGTCTTAAAGTTATTTCAACAAATGAAGTTCTTGCTATGATGCCAGAGGCTAGACTTTCTACTGTTGGTAAATTTGAAGATATACAAGAATCTACTTACAAGTTTATACAAAAAATGAATGTTACTGTATATACAATAAAAATTAATGGCGCTTATCTTGCTAAACCAAAATGGGGAGATAAGATAAGAAAAGGTAGTTATGTTGAAGCAGAGCTTAATAAACTTATACCTGCTGGAATGTCAAAAGAAATGCCTCTTGATGAACTTAAGACAAAGATAAACAATGCTTTAAATTACAATGAATGGGAATGGTTAGAAAAACACCCTGAAATAAAATATAAACATAAAACAATTGCAAAGGGACTTGAAAATATTCTTTGTATGTGTCCAAAGTGTGGTAAAAAATATACTTTGACAACTGATAAAAATAAAATAAAATGTTCTCACTGCAATTTAGAAGTAACCGTTGATAATAGATATTCTTTGTCTAATGTTGATTTTAAAAATATCGCAGAATGGTATGAATGGCAAACAGATAAATTGCGTACAGAAATTAAAAAGAAGAAAAAATTTTGTTTAAAAAGCAATGTTGAATTAAGACATATATCTAAAGACGGAAAAACTCAAACTCGTCATGCTGGCGAAGGTGTTTGTAAATTAGATAAAACAGGCCTTACTTATATTGGCACAGAAGATGGAAACCAAATAGAAAAGACTTTCCCTATTGAAACTATACACAGATTGCTATTTGGTGCTGGCGAAAATTTTGAAATATATGAAGGAAAAGAAATTTATTACTTTGTACCAACCGATAAAAGAAGTTGCGTTGAATGGTATATTGTTAGTGGTTTACTAAAAGAGTAAAAGGTTGATAAAAGATGATAGACGAAAAACAAAAAAACAAAGAAAAAATATTTGAAAATGTAATGCTAAATAAAAAACAAAAAAATAAAGAAAAAGCATTTGCTAATATAAGCGCAAAATCTTTTATAGTTGTTGTTGCTATTTTGACTTTTATGATAGCTTTGTGTGGAATTTTGTCTTTGGTAATTCCTCAAGGTCAATTTGAAAGAACCAAAGATGGTGAAATTATTGCTGGTACTTACACAAAAGGTGAAGTAAAAGGAATTGCTTTTTGGAGAATTATCACAGCACCTATAAGAATTTTCTTTATAGATGGTAGTTTGACTATTATTATGATTTGTTTGTTTTTACTTATTATGAGTGGAGTATTTAATTTGCTTGAAAAAACAAACGGAATCAAAGTAATTATGAATCGTATTGTTAAAAAGTTTGAAACAAAAAAAAGATTGGTTGTGTGTATAGCAATTTTATTCTTTATGATGTTCGGTAGCTTTTTTGGATTGTTTGAAGAACTTGTAACATTACTTCCTTTTATAATAGTATTTATGTTATCTCTTGGCTTTGATACAATGACTGGTATTGGTGTATGTATGCTTTCTGCTTGCTTCGGTTTTTCTGCTGCAATAACTAATCCTTTTTCAATTGGTATTGCATCAAGCTTTGCAGGTATCAGCACAACAAGTGGTATTTGGCTACGAATAATATTTTTTGTATTAATTTATGCATTGGTTTGTGGATTTATCTTGATTTATATCAACAGAATTTCAAAAAATCCAGAACGCTCTCTCACATATAAAGATGACATTGAAAAAAGACAAAGACTTAGACTTGAACAAGAACCAACAAAAGAAGATAACAAAATATTTAAAACATTTTTAACTTTCTTTATTGTGCAATTTGCAGTTTTGCTTGCAATTGCTTTTATAAGACCAATTTCTGGTCTTGCTATTCCTATTTTGTCATTAACATTTTTGATTGGTGGAATTATTGCAGGTTTTATTGTTGTAAAAGAAAAATCAAAAGTTTTTGTTTATCTCGGCAAAGGTGCACTTGCTATGTTCCCTGCAGTACTACTTATCGCACTTGCTTCTTCTGTTAACCTTATTATGACTGAAAGCAAAATAATTGATACTATTATGAATGCTGTTATTAACTTCTTAGATGGTAGAAATCGTTTTGTTTGTATTTTGTTTATTTATTTGCTTATACTTATCTTACAAGTATTTATTGGTTCTGCATCAGCAAAAATCTTTTTGATTATGCCTATACTACTTCCTATTTGCAGTGTAATTGGAATATCATCAAATATGCTTATATTGACTTATTGTATAGCAGATGGATTTTCTGATATATTCCTTCCAACAAATCCAGTTTTACTTATTGGACTATCAATGTCTAATGTATCATATAACAAATGGATAAAATGGACTTGGAAGATACAACTAATTGTTTTAATACTTTCACTGCTTGTTTTATTATTTGGTCTTGCAGTTGGTTTTTAATAAAAATAAAAAAGAACATTTCTTATTGAATGTTCTTTTTTTTGTATTTAAAATCTGTCAAAATTATTATTAGATTTTGTTTTGAATATAATTATAAATCATATTTACAGTTTCTTCTACCCCTATACTTGAATTGATACACAAATCATAGTTTTCTTTCATACCCCAAACTTGACCTGTGGTTTCGTAATAAAATTTCGCTCTATTCTTGTCTGATTTTAAGATATTTTCATAAGCTGTATTTTTTGAATCTTTATAGTTATTCATAATTCTTTGTTGTTTGTATTCCATATCAGCATAGATAAATATTCTATAAGGATTATAATCACTTAAAATAAAATCTGCACATCTTCCGACAATAACACAAGAACCTTTCTTTGCAATCGCTTCAAGAATATTATTTTGAGCCTCTCTTGCTATAGCTGTTGGAGTTTTTGTTAAATATAATTCATACATTGGTTGAGATATGTTATTTTCAAGTTTATTGATATAATCAACAGAAAGTCCGGTATCCTTTGCAACCATTGAAGCCAACTCTTTGTCATAGCAAGGTATATTTAATTTTTTAGCAAGTTCAAAAGCAATTTCTCTACCACCTGCTCCGTGTTCTCTTGAAATAGTTATTATTAAACCAGGTTTTGTTTTTTCAATCTTTACAGGATTTTCTTCATTTTCTGTCTTTAATGATAACTTTGTAAACTCTTTAAAAACTAATATTAAAAATACTACAGCCAAAATAGTTGTAAGTACATCACTAATTGGTGCAGACCACAAGAAAGCATTTACACCAAAGTTGTACATAATAAATGTTAATGGAACCAAGAATAACAAATCTCTACACATTGCAACAAGAGTAGATTTTATAGGTTTTTCTATTGACTGGAAGAATATTGCTGATGCTTTTGTAAAACATGTTAAGAGTATCATATTCATATAAATAGTAAAACATTTTACCCCAAAATCAGATATTTCTTTGTAACCAAACAATGCAAAAATTTGTTTTGGTAATAACAAGAATAATAATGTCGCAACAACCCCAACAATTAATGTTGAAATCATTATGTACTTGAAAGTTTGTTTAACTCTATCAAATTTTCTTGCTCCATAGTTGTAACCGATAATTGGTTGACCACCACAAGCAATACCTATAATAATACTAATAACTATACCAAACACCTTAAATGCAATAGTAAGCATACCAATTGCACTATTGTCTGTTGGTAACAAACTTAAAATTAAATTGTTGTTAATTATTGAGATTATAACAATTGAAATTTGTGTTAAGAAACTTGATATACCAAGTTTAGATACTGTTCCAAGCATTTTTATATTAGGAACAAAATCAGATAATTTTAACTTAAATGTTTTTGCTCTAAACAAATAAATAACACTTAATGTAAAGGTAACTACTTGACCTAAAAATGTTGCAAGTGCTGCACCTTTCATTCCCATTTTACAAGCAAATAAGAATATTGGGTCCAAGATAATATTTGTAACTGCTCCTGCTACCATTGATAACATTGCATATCTTGGACTCCCATCTGCTCTAATAATAGGATTAATAATTGTTCCTATAATGTATAAAGGGAAACCTATTAAAATAAATGTTGAATAGTCTAACGCAAATGGAAGTATAACACCATTTGCACCAAAACTTTTTAAAATTGGTTTAGCGAAAATTAAACCAAAAGTTATCATAAGCAAACTTATAATTAAACCATGTGTAAGATTTGATGCAATAATTTTACTATTGTGCTTATTGTTGTTTTGTCCTTGGTTGATACTCAACTTGGCAGCAACACCATCACCAATTAACAATCCAACTGCAAGTGCAATAACTGTCAATGGATAAACAATACCAGTTGCTGTATTTCCAAGTTCTCCAAGTCCTTTTGTGAAGCCAATAAAGATTTGGTCAACAATATTATAAAGTGCTTGAACCACAAGTGAAATAACACATGGAATAGCAAACATTCTTAAAAGTTTTCCAACCTTCACCTCTTCTAAAAATTTGTTGTTGTTCATAAATTCTCCTTTTAAATTTTGGACTCTTTATGAAGAAAAGGTGCTCTTGAAAACTTTATATAAACATAAAATGACGCGTAAAATATTTTTCAATTTTACACTGTCAAACTGTTCAATATGGTAAATAATATATCATAAAAAAACAAAAATGTCAAAATCTAAAAATAAACAAACATAAAATTTGCTATAAAAAAGAACCTTAAAATTAAGGTTCTTTTATTTTTCTTTTGTTTCTGTGGCTACTGCCTTTTTTGTTGGTTTATATTGAATTACAAGATTTTCTACTGACTCATTAAGTTTATCGTTTATTTCAAGTATTTCTAAATCTTTATTAAGGTGGAATGGAAGTCTCCATTCTGATATCTTTTCATATTTTGATTTTTTAAACTTTCCTGTTTTAAGTTCCGTTTCAACTTTTTTCAAAACATAATCTGCTAGGATTGACATACTCTTAACTTCACTTTCTGCTCTTTCTTTTTTTGATAATCCTTTGTTGTCATCAAAAACATTGTCAAATGTTTCAATAAGTTCGTCAAACTTTGCTTCATCTGGAATAAGTTCAACAAATTTTGCTTTTATCATATTCAAATCATGCTTTGACCTTGCTATATCACAAGTTCTTGTTCCAACAACATATTCAATCAATTGTC
Source organism: Clostridia bacterium (assembly GCA_017464845.1). Lineage (GTDB taxonomy): Bacteria > Bacillota > Clostridia > Christensenellales > UBA1242 > Caccovivens. Next base: position 12,216 of record JAFTYD010000021.1, on the reverse strand, counting down.
CTGCGCTATTATATTGTGAAACATCAAAACCAAGAACTCTAAGTGAATATTCTTCGTTTAAAGCCTCTTCAATTCCATAGCCATAACAAGTATAACTTTCTTTATCTATATCAATCAAGAATCCTTTGTTGTCATCAAGTTCGATTGCTTCAAATATTTTATACTTTCCTGTGCTTACTCCACCTTTATCAATAAGATATTCGCCGTCAGTATCCATTTCTCCAAATGTCATATGTCCTATTTCATGAGACAAGGTTTGAGTTTTATTTAAAGAGTCTAATTCATTCTTTGGTTTATAATAGCGAAGTGATAAGGTATTTCCACTTATGAGATATGCTCCATCAACTTTCTTTAAGTATCCTGGTTTCTTTTGAATAGTAAGGTTTTCTAGATTTCTTTTTAACATTCTCAAAGATACATTGTGTGCTTTATGATATTCTGTATGTAACTTAACAAGCATATCAAGGACAGGCTGATACATCTTTGTGATTTTAAGATTCTTCTTATACATCTTTGCTTTAAGTATCTTTGTCTTTTCTTCACTGAGAATAACACTTTCGTTTTTGTAAGTCAATATTCCAAGTTCAGCAGAATGGTCAAGACTAAGCGACAAAATAAAGTCTTTTTGTATTGGAAAACTCTTATATATTCCATTGACAGGAACGAAAATTCTACGCAAAGAAACATTCTTCTCTTTTGTTTGAGAAGTTTCGTTACCTCCTATCTTTACATTTTCATCAATAGTCTTTTTATCTTTCATATTAATATTTTATCATTAAAACATTCCCTTGTCAATAACAAAATAAAAGAGTTAGTTTTTTACACTAACCCTTTTTTCTTATATTTTTTTAGAAATCTATAAAGAGAACGATAAACTCTTTTAAAGTCTTCCTTCTTACTTTTAAAAGTAAATACATCTTCTTCTATATATTCAATGTCAAAGATATATTTATCATTATACCTTTTGAATATACTCTTGTTACATACAACACAAAAATATGATAAGTCATTGTATGCAAACCCACTAAACACAAAATTGTTATGTGTTTGTTCCTTTTGGACATTTGTATATCTACCATAAGGAGCAAAGGTATTTTTGAGTTTGACCACAATTTTACATTGATTCAAAAATTTTATACAGTCAAGGTTAAGAAGTTGAGTCCCGTTTTCAACCAGTCTTTGAAGTTTTACTAACGAAATCTCTTTTTCATGACTTTTGTTTTTAATTATCTTTGGATTACAAAGATACACACCGTCAACATCACTATAGTTTTCATAACATTCCCCACCCAAGTATTTACAAGCAATTGCACCCGAAAAATCAGAGCCACCTCTATTTAATAACACAATATCTTTTCCGTTTGTACTTCCATAAAAGCCCGGTATTACTATATTATGTTTTTCCACTAATCTTTCAAATGCTTGTTTGGTCTTACTTTCGTTTAGATTTTTGTTACTATCTAGATATATCAGTTTTGTTGCGTCAACAAATTCAAAGTTTAAGTAACTTGCAAATATCTTTGCGCACAGATATTCTCCAAATGCTACTACTTTGTCATAGTCATTATCTCTCAATCGTCTTTCTAAAAGATTAAACTCATATTCTAAGTCAATATTTGCTTTGGTCTTTTTGACAAGGAGAGAATATCTTTTCTTTAACCTATAAAAGATTTTTGCATCTTTGGTTTCAAATAGGTCAATAAGCTCATCTGTTACCTTTTTGTGATAGATATGATTTTTTCCCATAGCAGAAACTACAACAACATCTCTATCTTTGTCTTTATTTAGAATTTTCTTTACTTTTTTAAATTCTCTATAACTAGCAAGCGAAGAACCACCAAATTTACAAACTATTCTCATCTAGTAAATATTCGCTAAGACTATAAAGTCTTTTTTCTTTATTTACTATCCATTCACATACTTTAAGTGCCATAGGAACAAAAACATTCTTTGAAAGTGCTGTATGTTTTATTTCTATTATCTCATCATTACCTAAAAACAAAACACTATGCTCTCCAACAACACTACCACCACGAATTGAATGTATGCCTATTTCGTCCTTTTCTCGCTTTCCACTTGTTTCATCACGGTAAGTTTCTTTTAAGTCCCTTTGTGATTTAATGGTGTTTACAAACATCTTGCAAGTACCACTTGGAACATCTTTTTTCAAGTTGTGATGACTTTCTATGATTTCAACATCATAATCAATTAAGTCTTTGGTTAAAGTCTTTAATATCTTGTTTATGACATTGATACCTGTGGAAAAGTTTCCACTATGAAGCACTGCAACATATTTTGAAAGTCCTTCAAGTTCTTTTCTTTCATCTTCGTTATGACCTGTAACTGCACTTACAAGTGGCACAAGGTTTGATTTACAGAAATTTACAACTTGGCTTGTTCCTCTTGGAGATGAAAAGTCTAATACAACATCAATTTTCTCGTTTATTTGGTCAAAGGAAGAAAAGTTCGCATCTCCCACAATATCAAATGTGAAAAGATTAAAATTTTCCTTTGCAAGCGTTTGTACCCTTTGCCCCATATGACCGTTCGCACCAACTAAAAGAAGATTTAACATTCTATATTCTCCTTTTTGAGTTTATCCATTTCAAGTTTTAAGTTTGTATCATTACTCATGATAGTCAATGGCGCCCTAACTTCATTTTCAATCAAACCAAGAAGTGATAAACATCTTTTGACAGGTATAGGATTAACTTCGCTAAACATTGCTTTGTTTATTCCTGCAAGTTTCTCTTGAACTTGACAAGCATAAGCGAAATTATTATTTTGTACTTCATCATATATTAGTTGAACTGTTCTTGGATAAGCATTGGCTGTAACACTCACTGCTCCCTTTCCACCTAAAGTATAGAATACATAGTTCAAATCATCTTCTCCACTATAGATAGAGATTTTATCTTTAAGCTTCCTAAAAACTTCTAAGTTCTCTTGCATATTTGAACTTGCTTGTTTGAAACCATAGATATATGGATTTTCAGCAATTTGTACAAGAGTGTCGGGAAGGATATTCACACCTGTTCTTGAAGGAACATTGTAAACAATGATAGGAAGTTTACCTGCTTCTGCAATTGTATTGTAATACTCTACTAAACCTTGTTGAGTACATTTGTTATAGTATGGTGTTACAACAAGCAATCCATCAGCTCCGTTTTCACTTGCGAACTTGCTAAGTTTAACAGCTTCCAAAGTGTTGTTTGCTCCACTTCCTACAATGTACTTAACTCTTTTGTTTATAACCTTATTGCAAAATACAATTATGTTTTCCTTTTCCTCTGTTGTCAAAGTACAAGGTTCACCGGTTGTTCCCAAAACACTTATGGCTTTGACATTGTTCTTGATTTGATATTCAATCAAGTTTTCCATAGCACTATAATCAACTTTTCCATCTTTAAATGGTGTAACTATTGCAACGCATACACCTTCAAACAAACATCTTTGCATAATTTATCTACCTTTTAATTTTATTAAATTTTCAAATATATCCACAGCATTTGAACTTGCACCTCTTCTTAAATTGTCGGCAACAATAAAAAGATTAAAGGTATTTGCTTTTGAATAGTCTTTTCTTATTCTTCCAACAAACACTTCGTCTTTGTTATCTGCTACAATAGGCATAGGATAAATATTTTTTGATGTATCATCTAAAACAACAATATTTGGTGAATTTGACAACACACTTTTAATTTGCTTTAGATTTACATTTTTTTCAAATTCAATATTCACACTTTCACTATGACAATTAAGCACTGGTACTCGTACTGCTGTTGCTGTGATTTTAAGTTCTTTGAATGAAAGAATTTTCTTTGTTTCAAAGATTAACTTATCCTCTTCATTAGTATAGTTATTTTTCTTAAAGTAGTCAATTTGTGGAATTAAATTCCTGCAAATTGGGTAAATAAATTTTTTGGTTGTATTTTTCAAAAGATCGTCTATTCCACCTTTGCCAGCACCAGATACTGCTTGGTAAGTTGAAACAACAACTCTTTTTATTTTAAATTTTTCATGCAATGGTTTTAAAGCTGTTACTAATTGAATAGTGGAACAGTTTGGATTGGAAAAGATAAACTTACCTTTTTTTAAGTCTTCTTTGTTTACCTGTGGGACAACAAGTGGAACTTTGCTTATTCTTCTATAAGCGTTGGAATTGTCTATAACGACAATTTTTCTTCTTGCAAAGATAGGTGCAAACTTTTTTGCAATTTCGCTTTCAACGGCAAAGAATGCATAATCTATCTTTTTCCCTTTAAGATTTTCAAGACATAAACTTTCAACCGAGTACTCTTTGTTGAAAATCTTTATCTTTCTATCCTTTTCGCTTTCATCTGCAAAAAGAAAAAAATTGTCAACTTTTAGATTTCTCTCAACGATTATATCAATAATCTTTCTTCCAACAAGGCCTGTTGCTCCTACAATAGCGATATTCATATTTCCTTCCACATAACTAATCTATTAAAATTCAAAACAAAATGTTACAAAAAATATAAATATATTCATATCATGTCAAAAATATGACTTATCAAGTAGATTCTTCGCATATTGCTTCAGACTTACACTCTGTAAAAATGTAGAATTATTATTTAAAGTACAATATTAGTCATTTAAATACACTTATTTTGCCCATAAAGATAAATTTCGATACCTTCTTTAGAATTTTTCATTATTGACAACAAATATAGATTATTATATAATATATATTAATATTAAAGATAAGTTATAAGGAGATACAATTATGTATTGGGATTCTTATTATGATATATGCATTGAAATTCCTCAATCTCTCACAAAAGATATGACTTCAGTTTATTATGACTATGGTTATTACCCTTTGGTTATTCAAAAGATATTTGAAAATCCTGAATTTGTTTCAAATATGTTTAGCATAATCGAAAAAGGTAACAAACAAATCAAGATTGGCCATAAGTTTGATAACCAAAGAGATTTTGATGGAAAAACTTATTCAATAAATCGTTTTGTTAATATTGTAAATGAAATGGTTGAAAGTGGTCAGATTAAAAAAGATGAGAATGTAAAAAAGCTTTTGCAACTAACTTCTATTAGTAACCTTATAAAACAAGAACAAAAAAGCAAATCAAACTTTAGTATCGTTATTGAAGGTAAAAACTATTGCATAGATAGTTATGATATTTTGAAATTGTTTTATGGTAACAAAGACTATGATAAACTTCTTGACAAATTTGATTATGTTTGTTTGAAGTATAACCTTGACTATGATGAACTCGCTTATGCTATGAAGCAATATGCTGACAAAAATAAAATCTTTGACAAGTACTATTTTGAAGAATATGATATGAGATTTTATAAACAAATCAAAGGCGACCAAATTTTTGACACATCTTACATAAATCGAGTCCCTGAAACAAATGACCCATTCCTTGACCAAACATTTTTAAATCAAGACCTTGTAGATTATATCTTCAGCGATATGTCGGAAGATTATAGTTTGCTTGAAAAATCAATTTATGTATATATTCAACTTTGTAAGACATTGACATATGATGCTGAATTTTTTGCACATAAACAAAGTGGAAAGAAAGCAAGAATTCATGAAGACATAACAAGACTATCTCAAATAACTCCATCAAACAATGGAATTGTGTGCTATGAATTTTCTCAAATTTATGGAAAATTTTTAGATGAACTTGGTATTAAGTTTGAAAACACAAATGACTTTGGTTCTTATGGTTTAACTCACGCAAGTGTTATTTATAAAATTGGAAAGTTCCTAGTTTCAGCTGATTCTGTTACGCATATTATCGGTGGAGATTTGTATAACGCAAAAGTTCATGAAACTTTGGAAGGACTTAAACTTATGTCTGACAATCCAACCACATTGAATGAGTTTTTGGAAGCTTATGAAAAAGTATACAATGACATAAAAAAACAAGAACCTATATATAGACAACAATTATCAAAAGACTTACTTAACGCATATCAAAATTTATCTGAACCTGTTGAAATCTCTATTGAAGATAAAATTGATATGCTAGAAGAGAAACTTAAATTGTCAAAATTTAAACCAATAGATGTTATTACTTTTGTGGAAAAGAACATAAAAAAAATTGCACAGACTGAATTTAAAAATGGTCAACTCAATGTCTGTATCTGTAACAAAAAAGTAGGTGCAACATTTGACGACCTATTACCAATAATTGTTATTGAATATTCAAAAAATGCAAAGTATGACAAAGATACAAAATATTTTGAATTCGATACAAAAACAAATTCATTTGAAATTCACAGTCAAGCAACAATGCAAAGAGAATTTAATAAAGAAAACTATCTATACATTGGACCTTGCTCACAAAGATTAAAAGGTATCCAAAACGAATATAGAATGTTTTTCACAATTTAACTTTTTTACATTTTCTTTCCATACAGAACAAGATTTTTTAAAACTTAAAAAGGAAATATTTTATGAAAGAAAATTTTTTAAACGACAAATATTACATAACCATTGATGAAAAAGAATTATGTTTTGATAGCGAAGAACTTCTTGGTATCTTCTATAAAGAAAATGATTTTTTTGAAACAATGAGAGAGTTAAGTAAAAAATTTAACATAACAGAAAACGAACTTGCTTATATCCTTGTAAGGTTCGTTGATGACAAAAAAGTTTTATATGATTCAAGACTATCTTTTCAAGCAGAATTTTTTATTCAAGATTTAAAGAACGATACTTTTTATGATACTTCATACATCAACCACATAACAAAAACAAACGATGATTATCTTGAAAAAACTTTGCTTGATGAAAACTTTGTAAACTTTATTTTTCGTGATATGAAAGAAGATTACACAAAACTTGAAAAAGCAATTTATACTTATATAAAACTTTGCCAAACACTCACCTATGACCCAATGTTTTTTGCTCATAACCAAACAGGTGAACCAGCTCAAATTCATTCAAACATAAATCGACTTTTGAGTATAAATGAAAACAATAACACAATCGTTTGTTATGAGTTCAATCAAATCTTTGGAAAACTTTTAAGTATGCAAGGTATCAATTACAGACGCACAGGTTTCTATGGTAATGGCCATGCAAACTTAACTTTTAGAGCAGACAATTTTATTGTAAGTGCCGATGCTATAACAAGCGTACTTACTGGCGATTTGTTTAGAGCAAAAATTAATTCAAATCTTATCGGACTTGAACTTATTAACCATAAAGGAAACAAACAAAGTTTTAATGAATCTTTTGAAAAAGTTTACGCTGATTTAAAAGAAAAAAATATGGACAATAGAAAGATATTTAATCAACTCCTTGATGCATACAAAAACATATCAAGCAAAGAAGAAGTTTCAATTGTTGACAAACTTGATATAATCAATGCAAAGATAAAAAATATCAAACTTGAAGGTATGGATAAAATTGATTTCGTGAACAACATTATGAAAAAATTTTTCCCAACTGAAATCCAAAATGGAAATTTTATTATTTCAATAATTAACAAAAAAGTTGAAGGAAAGACAACCTTGTATCCAACTTTGATTGTAACTTATGGCGATTCTTTTAAACAAGAAAACATTGACAAAATACATCACCTTGAACTTGATATGAAAGACAATACTTTGAAAGAAATTAGTCATCATGACCTTATCTCTTATCTTGGTAGTGGAAGATATAATTACATAAACAAAGAAGATTATTACAGACATACTATCCCTGCAACTCGTGATAGTTTGATGGGTAAATAAAGGAGATAATAAAAATGTTTGAAGATTTAAAACTAAGAAATTCCCTTTTGATGGAAAGATATACAGAAGAAGAAAATGATGAAGAATTAATTAAACAAAAAATAATTTCTAAATTATTAGAAGATAAAAATTGCTTTAACAATATGTCAGTTGAAGATGCTTTTAGTATTTTTAGAGATTTGGGATATTCAAAAGAAGAAAGCAAATCGTTGTATATTAAATTAACTAATTAATTAATTTAATCATTTAATCGGTTTAAAATAATAATTAATTCATAATTTAATAATTAATAAAATAATTAATTTTAATTAAAATAAATAATTTTTTAATTAATTTGAATTAAATAAATAATTATTTTGAAATAATTAATAATTATTTTATTATTAAAATAAGGAGGTTTTTATGGAAGAAATTAGTTTGAGAGATAAAATTGCATCTGCTAAGTTTTTGTTGAAACATACAAGATATAACCAATTCAGATTCTGTAAAAATGAAAATGCTATTTTGAGACTTGGTAATGATTATCTTCACCCTATGTGTTTTAGTTTCTATACTTCTACAAATGAAAACCTCTATTATTATGCAAGAATTAGTTTTAAAGGAAAAGATGTTCTTGTTCCAACAGCGAGTGGAGACCATGCTTTTAATGCAATTTATTATGGTGCAAAAAGTGTTGAAACTTTTGACATAAATGCTTTTGCTGCTTTGCAATATAACTTAAAAGAAACTGCAATAAAATATTTAAGCAGAGAGGAGTTTATTGAATTTTATACAGTTGAGAATTTCTTTAACTTTAGAACATACTTTAAACTTCGCCCTTTCCTTAATGATGACACAAGGGTTTTCTTTGATGAAATTTATACTTTCATTTCAAGACATGCTGAATCAAAAGACCCTTTGTTTCCTTTGATTGAAGAATACTTTATGCAAGATGAATCAATCATTCAAAGAAATCCTTATCTCAAAAATGAAGCGTCATTTGCTGACATGAAAAGAAAGTTATTGAAACTCAAAACTCCTGTCAAACACAGACTTTGTCCTCTTCATGAACTTGATGTTTTCTTTGATGAAAAAGATATTGTTATTTTATCAAACATACTTTCTTATTACTATTCAAATACATACAAAAGCGATGACTATTTAGATAGATTTGAAGAATCTCTTTCAACCATTGAACGAGTAATGAAACCAACAGGAATCGCAAGCGTGCTTTACTTATATAATTATCATAAAGTCGCAGATTCAAAGATGAGAAAAATAATTGTTGACCGTGTTTCAAAAAAGAATGTAAGTGATATTGATATCGTAAATAGATTTTGTGAAGAAGATGATATTCATGCCGATAGAGTTGTAATAGTTAAAAAACCTGACACGATAATAATAAAATAAAAGACTAAAAAAATTTAGTCTTTTTTTATTTCCTATTCATCATAATGTTGTTCCAAACTAATTTGCTTTGTTGTTAAAATTGCTTGAACAAAAAAATCAATTTTTTCACATTCCTTATCTGACAATTTATTTATTTTGTAAATAAGATTATCTTTAATTTTTGAGCTACCTTTGTTAACATTAAAATCTAACAAGTCATCAATTGTTACCTTTAAAATTGTAGCAAGTTTTTTCATAGTATCGTAACTCATTTCTCTTGTACCATTTTCATAACCTATGTAGGTTGTTCTTGCAACATCTAACATTTGTGAAACTTGTGTTTGAGTTAAGTCAAGAGCCTCTCTATATTTTTTTATATTTAACATTTTTACCTCTGAAAAGATTATAACATTATTATCTTTTTAAAGTCAAATTCTTTAGTAATATTAGCATTTGGAAACAAACCTAAAATTTTAAAACAATCACTAAATCTAACTATTAAATTATTTGTCATTTTAAAAACGAAGTTGAATAGTCTTTACATGCACTCATTTATTGACCTTCAAAAGAAGTAATAAAAAAATTAAAAATCTTTTTGATTAAAAATTTATATTTAGGAAAAGATTATTTAATCAAAAGGAGAAAAATATGCCTACTCAAAAAAAACAAACTATAAAGGAAAGTGGAACTTGGATTGATGTTGTCCTTGTGAATATTTTATTTTTAGCAATATGTTTTCTTGTTTCATTTATGCCTGTGCTTAACTTGCTTTTAGTTTTTGTTGCAATGGTCTATCTAGAAATTGGAGTTTGGGGTTATGTCCTCAAAAGACAACAGAACGAAAAAATAAGATACGAAGATATCTTTATTAAACCTAACTTATTTTTGAAAAGTGTATGTGTGAAAATTATCAAAATTTTTATTATTGCACTCTGGTCGCTTGTGTTTATAATTCCCGGAGTGATAATGATGTTAAACTATTCTTTCACTGGTCTTATAACCTATGAAGGTAAAGATATCGACAGCAAAGGAATCTTGCAACTAAGCCACGAATTGACTTATGGTTATAAGTTCAAAATCTTTTTAGCCTTTATGATTTCCCTGCTTTCTGTGTGCGTTGCAGTATCTATACCTTTTGGAATTTTGAAAATTATAAACATATTTACTTTTATCCATTGGTGGATATATGTTGTTGTTATATGCATGTTTGCAATTTTGTCTGGAATATTAATTGCACTCCCTCTATTTCAATTAAGTTTGACCGATTATTATATACAAGCAAAAAACAAAAGCAAAATTCGCAAAGAAAAAGTAAAATAATATTAAATTAATTTTTGTTTATTCTGTTTTTAGTGTATAATGAATTTAAGTAAAACTTTTTAAGGAGTGAACAAAAATGGATTATAATGAATTTATAGATAGAAAAGAAGCTCATGACAAGTTCTTGGAATATAGAAAAGATGTCTATGATGCTGCAGAAGGAAAAGGTACAAAAGGTTCTTTCAATAGAGTTTTTGGAAACCTTTCTGCAAAAGCTTATGGTGGAGACCCTATTGCACAAGATGTTGTCGCATACTTTTTTAATAAAGGTATAGAAGGTAGACTTCCTGAAGATTTTGACCTTTATATGTCTTGGCAAATTCTTGCTGCTGCAAACGGAAATGAATTTGCTATCAAAAAGTTAGAATTCTTCTTGACATATGCCCTTGATAGAATTGCAGACCACGAAACTGCACTTGAAAAAGCTTTTGAACTTGGAAATATTACTGAAGAAAATTATCTCTATGTTATTGGAAATCTTCTTTGTGAAGGTATTGTTGATATTGTTAAGATTGACCCTAAAAATCTTATTGAAAAACAAAATGAAATTATGAATTCAGAATACTGGGAAAATAAATCTTACTCAATGGAACAAAATAGAGTTTATTCAAGAGCTATGGAAGATTGCTTACCTAAGGTTATTGAATACTTGTCAACTTAAAATCACATAAAGCAAAACTTTCAGCATAAATTTTTAGTCTATCAAAAATAATATCAAGCAGTTTTTCAAAATTACTACTCTTTGTTGATAGAGTAAAAAGTTTCATAGTTAATGTATTTTCCAAAGATATTAAATTTAAAAATATTAAGTTCTCATCATTGGAAATTTCAAATTTGACATTTCTGTCATAATTAAACATATCCTTTAAGATTTTGATATGTTTGATTGTGGCAGATTTTATTTTTTGTGTGTCACATACTTTTGACATTGCATCAATTGATGCATCTATTTTGAAAAATAAGTCAAATATCTCATCAACCAAAAAGTTCTCACATTCTTTTTCAAGTTTAACAAAAACAAATCCTTGATTTTTGAGAGATAGCGAATAAGCCTTTGCCATATTTTCATAATCTTCCATTGAAGGTACCTTGAAATCATCGTACTGCATAACATTACTCCTTTTTTATATCATATTCCTTTGAAAGGAATTTTATTTATAACTTTACTTTGTGCAATTTGTATAATTGTATTTATGAATTAAAAAAGATTTTGTGTGAAAGTTTGTATTGTTTCTTTCGCTTTCACTCATGATGACATAATATAAACCATCATTTTGAAGCAATAGCAAAAAATCTCAACTAAAATCTTATGGAATAAACTCTTAATACGACATAAAACAAATATCATAAAATCTCTAATCTTGTCATTTTGATTCGGTTATCCCCTAAAAAATCTCTTTTATATACTCTACTGTCATTGTCCTTTTAAAGACAAATTTAAAAAATCCTTAATAATAACTAATTCTTCATTGTTACAAAATAAATTGACAAATAATACCTCTTGTGCTAAACTGAATATGTTTAAGAAAAGGAGGTTTTATGAAAAAATTTTTTAAAATGCTTGCTTTGATGTTTATTATCATTCCATGTGTAATGTTTTTTGTAGCATGTACTGGAACTGGTGACCCAGATGGTAATGATCCAAGCAAGAATCCAGGCGGTTCTGGTGGAAACGGTGGTTCTGGTGGAAATGGTGGTGGAGATGATTCAACATTACCAGGTCAAGTTGAACTTACAACTGAAACAAAAACATCTATCCTTACTGCTTTCAAAACAGCAACTGCTGCTTAT
>JAFTYD010000002.1 GCA_017464845.1 Clostridia bacterium | reverse complement strand
TATATTTATATTATATATATTATATTCTATATTATAAAAATATATTAAAAAACTTATTAAAAACTCTTGACACATGCTTGTCCTTTTGGTATAATAGTCTTGCTGTAAACTATGGGTGGATACATAAGGTTACTTTGGCTTCCAGCAGTCATAAGAGAATTTATGTGGACCTAGTCCAAATCATAGAGTTTGGGCGACCGTAATTTTTAGCTTTTTTATTTTGTCAAACAGCATGACACACACGGGATAGTGTTCGAAAGTAAGATTTAGTTATAATTATTCTGGTTTTAGTTAAATATTACTTGTGAACAACCTCTTATTTAATAAAACTTACTGGTTATTAAAAAGTTGGTCGAAGTGAAAAAAATGTTAATTTACGGATTTGCTATTACAGGAGGTTATTTTAAGAAATGGCAACACAAAAAATTAGAATTAAACTTAAGGCCTATGAACATGCACTTATCGATGAAGCTTGCAAAAGAATAATTGATACTGCAGGAAAGAACGGTGCAAAAGTTTCTGGACCTATTCCACTTCCTACAGATAAAGAAGTGGTAACAGTAATTCGTTCCCCACACAAATACAAAGATTCTAGGGAACAATTCGAGTGCAAAACTCACAAAAGACTTATTGATATTTATAATCCAACAAACAAGGCAGTTGACGCTTTAATGAAACTTGATTTGCCTGCTGGTGTTGAGATTAAGATTAAACTGTAATGGAGGTTATAAAAAGTGAAAAAAGCAATATTAGGCAAAAAACTTGGTATGACACAAATCTTCACTGAAGATGGTTTAGTTGTTCCAGTTACTGTTGTTGAAGCTGGCCCTTGTTCAGTTATTCAAAGAAAGACAACAGAAGTAGATGGCTATGATGCACTTGTAGTAGCCTTTGATAAACAAAAACAAAATAGAGTAAACAAACCAGATATGGGTGCTTATAAAAAGGCTGGAGTTGAACCTTGTAAAGTTAGACAAGAACTTAGACTTGAAAACTGTGCAGAACACGAAGTTGGTTCAGTTATCACTTGCAGCGTTTTTGCTGAAGGAGATAAAGTTGATGTTTCTGGTCTTACAAAAGGTCATGGTTTCTCAGGTGTTATTAAAAGATGGAACCAACACAGATTAAAGATGACTCATGGTACTGGACCTGTTCATAGAGAAGTAGGTTCAATGGGTGCAAATTCAACACCTTCAAGAGTTTTCAAAAATAGACATATGCCTGGACAATATGGTTGTGAAAAAGTTACAATTCAAAACCTTGAAATCGTAAAAGTTGATGCTGATAGAAATATTCTTCTTGTTAAAGGTTGTGTACCTGGACATAAAGGAACTTACCTTACTATCAGAGAATCTGTTAAGGCATAAGAGGAGAGTTAGAAATGGCTGAATTAAAAATTTATAACATGAACGCCGAAGTTGTAGGCAATAGAACTCTTGCTGATGATCTTTTTGCTGTTGAATACAACGAACCACTTATTCATGAAGTAGTTGTTGCATACAATGCAAATCAAAGACAAGGCACAAAAAGTACTTTAACAAGAAGTGAAGTTAGAGGACATGCTGCAAAACCTTATAGACAAAAAGGTACAGGTAGAGCAAGACAAGGTTCTACAAAAGGACCTCAATTTACAGGCGGTGGAGTTGTATTTGCTCCAAAACCTAGAGATTTCTCTAAGAAAGTTAACAAAAACGCAAAAAGAATTGCACTTCTTTCTGCTCTTAGCAAAAAGATAGCTGATGGCGAAGTTGTTTTGCTTGACAAATTTGAACTTGCTCAAGTTAAAACTAAAGAAGCTCAAAAATTCCTTGATGCTTTCAAATTTAACGGAACAGTTGTTGTTGTTAATGATAAAAACACAATGGATTTAGTAAAAGCTACAAGAAACATTAGTACATTATCTTTAGTAAATATGGATCTTTTAAATGTTTATGATGTAGTTGCAAACAAAACTGTTGTTTTGACTGAATCTGCTATTAAAAAATTAGAGGAGGCTTACGAGATATAAATGGAAGCTTATGAAATAATTAGAAAACCACTTCTCACTGAAAAAAGTTATGTTGGTATTCAATCAAAAGTTTATACTTTCATTGTTGATAAAAGAGCTAACAAAATTGAAATTGCAAAAGCAGTTGAAACTATGTTCGGTGTTGAAGTTGATCGTGTCAACACAATCAATGTTAAAGGACACAAAAAATCACAAAATACTAAGGCTGGAAGAACAGTAGGTAAAACTAGCGATATTAAAAAAGCTATTGTTACTTTAAAAGAAAATTCAAAACCTATTGCTTTCTTTGACAGCTTATCTTAATAGGGGAGGATATCATGGCTATTAAAACACATAATCCTACTTCAGCTGGTAGAAGATTTTATACAACTCCTACTTATGATGAAGTAACAAAGAAAACTCCTGAAAAATCTCTTCTCGTTGTTAAGAAAAAACACGCTGGAAGAAATGCACAAGGTAGAGTAACTGTTCGTCATCAAGGTGGCGGTAACAGAAGAAAATATCGTATCATTGACTTTAAAAGAAATAAAGATAATATTCCTGCAAAAGTTGTTGGTATCGAATATGACCCAAATAGAACTGCATACATCGCTCTTTTAAATTATGTTGATGGTGAAAAGAGATATATCATTGCACCATTAGGATTAAAAGTTGGAGATGTTCTTTGCAGTGGTGAAAACGCAGAAATTAGAGTAGGTAATTCACTTCCTATGGCTAATATCCCAGTTGGTACTTTAATCCACAATATTGAACTTGAACCTAACAAAGGTGCAGAACTTGCAAGAAGTGCTGGTGCTGAAGTTCAACTTATGGCTAAAGAAGGAAAATATGTAACATTAAGACTTCCAAGTGGAGAAATGAGAAAAGTTCTTGCAACTTGCAGAGCTACTGTTGGAACAGTTGGTAATATTGATCACGAACTTGTTTCACTTGGTAAAGCTGGAAGAAGCAGACATATGGGAATTCGTCCATCAGTTCGTGGTGTTGCGATGAACCCTAATGATCACCCACATGGTGGTGGTGAAGGTAAGAGCCCAATCGGTTTGAAAACTCCAGTTACTCCTTGGGGAAAACCTGCTTTGGGACTTAAAACTAGAAAGAATAAGAAAAAATCTGACCGCTTGATGGTTAAGAGAGTAAATTAGGAGATTGAACATGAGTAAAGAAATTAAGAAACCTTATGTCTGCCCAAGTTTAATGAAAAAAGTAAACCAAATGGCAGAAAGTGGTGTTAAAAAACCTATCAAAACTTGGTCAAGAAGTTCTACTATCTATCCTGAATTTGTTGGATTTACTTTCGCAGTTCATAATGGAAAAAAACATATCCCTGTTTACTGTACAGCAGATATGGTTGGACATAAACTCGGTGAATTTTCTCCAACAAGAACTTTCAAAGGTCATGCAGGACAAAAAGCGAAAGTCGCTAAAAGTAATAAGTAAGAGGTGAAAGATGGCTACAAGAATTAGACAAAAAGCTGAAAAGCGTGCAGCAAATAAAGACAAACGTCCTTATGCTGTTGCTAAGAACATTAGAATGAGTTCTTCAAAAGTAAGAATCGTTCTCGACCAAATCAGAGGTAAAAAAGTTGATATGGCTGTTGCTATTTTGGAAAATATGCCAAATGCTGCTGCAGAAGCATCTTTAAAAGTTTTAAAGAGTGCTATTGCTAATGCAGAAAATAACAAAAGCCTTAATGCTGATAATCTTTATGTTGCAGAATGTTATGCAACTGCAGGCCCAATTTTAAAAAGAATTTCATTTAGAGCGAAAGGTAGAGCTGATAGAATACTTAAAAGGACTTCGCACATAACCATTGTGCTTGGCGAAGTTGAATAAGGAGGCATAGAATGGGACAAAAAGTTAGTCCAATTGGATTAAGAATTGGAGTAAACAAAGATTGGTCTTCAACTTGGTATGCAAATAAAGAAGAATTTGCAGCATGTTTGAAGGAAGATCATGATATTAGAAAATTTATTAACAAAAAATATTCTCAATGTGCAGTTTCTAATATCGTAATCGAAAGAACAGAAAATAGACTTGTTATTAGTATCTATACTGGCAAACCTGGTATGCTTATTGGAACAAAGGGTGCTGGAATTGAATTAATAAAGAAAGATATTACAAAGATAATAAGACCTGTAAAATCTCTTATCATCAATGTTAAAGAAATTAAGAGACCTGATCTCGATGCTAAACTCGTAGCAGATAGCATTGCTCAACAACTTGAAAAGCGTGTTGCTTTCAAAAGATGTTTAAAACAAGCTATGCAAAGAGTTATGAAAGCAGGAGCTAAAGGTTGTAAAGTACAAGTTAGTGGTGTTGTTGATGGTGCAAACACTATTGCAAGAACAGAAAAATATATGGAAGGTTCATTACCTTTGCATACAATCCGTGCTGATATTGATTATGGTGTTTCAGCTGCATATACAAACTACGGAAAACTTGGCGTTAAATGTTGGATCTATAAAGGGGAAATTTTAGAAAGTAAAAATTCCTCAAATAAAGGAGGGCAAGAATAATGTTAATGCCTAAAAGAGTAAAAAGGAGAAAGGTTTTTCGTGGAAGAATGACAGGAAAAGCAACTAGAGGAAATACTCTTGCTTATGGTTCATACGGCATTGCTGCAACAGAACCATGTTGGATCAAATCAAACCAAATCGAAGCTGCAAGAATCGCAATGACAAGATTCATCAGAAGAGGTGGTAAGGTTTGGATCAAAATTTTCCCTGATAAACCAGTAACAAAGAAACCAGCAGAAACTCGTATGGGTTCAGGTAAAGGTAATCCAGAATATTGGGTTGCAGTAGTAAAACCTAATAGAGTTCTCTTTGAAATCGAAGGTGTTTCAGAAGCAGTAGCAAAAGAAGCTCTTCGTCTTGCAAGTCATAAACTTCCTTGCAAAGTTAAATTTGTTAAAAAAGCTGACTTAAATGAAGGTGGTGTGAAAGATGAAAATTGAAGAAATTAAGGGTTTGACTATTGAAGAGTTAAACGGAAGACTTAAAGAACTTAATACTGAATTATTTAATCTTCGTTTCTCTCATGCTACTAGAAATCTTGCAAATCCTCTTGCAATAAGAAATGTAAGAAAAGAAATAGCTAGAGTGAAAACTATTATTAGAGAAAAAGAAATTAAAGCAGTAGAATCAATCGGAGGAAACGATGGAAAATAGAAGTTCAATTAAAACATTAACAGGACTTGTAGTAAGTGCTGGGAAAATGGATAAAACCGTCGTGGTTAAAGTTTCTTATAGGGTAAAAGATCCTATTTATAAAAAAGTCGTTGAAAAATCTAAAAGATTTAAAGCTCACGATGAAAACAACGAATGTCGTGAAGGTGATACAGTTGAAATTATGGAAACTCGTCCACTTTCTAAAGATAAATATCATAGAGTTGTTAGAATCGTTGAAAAAGCTAAGTAAGGAGGAAGGATATGATACAACCTCAAACAAGATTAAAAGTTGCTGACAACACTGGTGCAAAAGAAGTTATGTGTATCAGAGTTTTAGGTGGATCTTTCAGAAGAAGTGGAAACATTGGTGATATTATCGTTGCTTCAGTTAAGAAAGCAATACCAGGTGGAACTGTTAAGAAAGGTGATGTAATAAAAGCAGTTATCGTAAGAACAACAAAAGGTCTTCGTCGTACTGATGGATCACATATTAGATTTGACGACAATGCATGTGTTATTATAGATAACGAAAAGAAACCAAAGGGAACTCGTGTTTTCGGGCCAATCGCTAGAGAACTTCGTGATAAGGGATATAGTAAAATAATTTCTCTTGCTCCTGAGGTTATATAAAAGGAGAAAAAAATGGGAATGACAATTAAAAAAGATGATACAGTAGTTGTTATCGCAGGAAAAGATAAAGGCAAAACAGGAAAAGTTCTCTCTGTTTCTCCAAGTACACATAAAGTTTTAGTTGATGGAGTAAACATTGTTTTCAAACACAAGAAAGCAAGAAGTCAACAAGAACAAAGTAGTATTATTAAAAAATCAGCGCCTATTGATGCTTCAAATGTAATGGTTGTTTGTCCAATTTGTGGAAAAGCAACAAGAGTAGCACATAGTGTTATTGAAGGTAAAAAAGTAAGAGTATGTAAAAAATGTACTGGAAGCTTAGATAAAGAATTTGTTAAAGTAACAAAGAAAGAAGCTAAAAAAGTAACAAAAAAAGAAGCATCTAAAAAAGTAGAAGAAGTTCAAGTTGAAGAACCAATTGTTAAAAAATCTTATGGAAAGAAAACAGATGGTACAGAAAAGAAAATAACAAAGAAGACAACTTCTACAACAAAAAAGTCGAAAGAAACTACATCTAGTGCTGAGTAAGTTGGAGGATAAAAATGGCTGAACAAAATAAAATACGCACTTTATATAAAGAAGAAGTTGTACCTGCACTTATTAAAGAATTTGGATACAAAAATGTAATGGAAGTTCCTAAACTTACTAAAATCGTACTTAACATGGGTTTAGGTGATGTTAAAGATAACTCAAAAAGCTTCAATATTGCAGTAGAAGAACTTGCAGTAATTTCAGGTCAAAAACCAGTTGCAACAAAAGCTAAGAAAGCAATTTCAAACTTTAAAGTTAGACAAGGAATGAAAATTGGAGCAAAAGTAACACTTCGTGGAGATAGAATGTATGAATTCTTTGATAGATTAACAGCAATCGCTCTTCCTCGTGTTAGAGACTTTAAGGGTATTTCAGACAAATCATTTGATGGTCATGGAAACTACTCAATGGGAATAAAAGAACAACTTATTTTCTCAGAAATTTCATATGAAAAAGTAGAAAAAATAAGAGGTCTTGATATTTCTTTTATCACTACTGCAAAATCTGATGAGGAGGCAAAGGCATTACTCAAAGCACTTGGATTGCCTTTTGCTAGATAAGAGAGGGGGATAATATGGCAAAAAAAGCGTTAGTACAAAAACAACAAAGAAAACAAAAATATCAAACTAGAGAATATACACGTTGTTCAATTTGTGGTCGTCCTCATGCAGTTCTTAGAAAATATGGTATTTGCAGAATTTGTTTTAGAGAACTTGCAAACAAAGGCGAAATACCTGGTGTTAAAAAGTCAAGTTGGTAAGGCATAAGGAGGGAAAGATGTTTATAACAGATCCAATTGCAGATATGCTCACAAGAATTCGTAATGCAATCAATGCAAAACATGAAAGTGTAGTTATTCCTGCATCAAAAGAAAAAATTGAAATAGCAAAAATTCTTTTGGAAGAAGGATATATTGCCGAATACAATGTAGTTGAAAACGGTAAATTCAATGATATTTCTGTTAAAATAAAATACGATGAAGAAGGTCAAAGCGTAATTCAAGGACTTAAGAGAATTTCAAAACCAGGTCTTCGTATTTATGCAGAAAAAGATAAACTTCCAAAGGTTATAAGCGGACTTGGAATCGCAATCATTTCAACAAATAAAGGTATTGTAACAGATAGAGTTGCACGTACATTAAATGTTGGCGGTGAAGTTCTCGCTTATGTATGGTAAGGAGGAGAAGTCATGTCAAGAATAGGAAATAAATCAATTGTTATACCTGCTGGCATAACTGTAACTTACGATAACAATGTTGTTACAGTAAGTGGTCCAAAAGGAACACTCACTCAAAAAATTGATAAAAATGTAACAGTAGAGATAAAAGACGGAAGTGTATCTTTCATTTATACTAAAAAAGAAGCAAATGCTTTACAAGGTCTTTATAGAGCACTTGTTAATAATATGATCATTGGTGTTAAAGATGGTTTCTCTAAGAAATTGTTGATCGCAGGTGTTGGTTACAAAGCTAGTGTTTCAGGAAACAAATTAGTTTTAATACTTGGAAAATCTCACCAAGATGAATATATCATTCCATCAGATGTACAAATTACTTGTCCATCAGCAACAGAAGTTGTTGTTACTGGAATAGATAAACAAAGAGTAGGAGAAGTTGCTGCTCAAATTAAGAAATTTAGAAAAGTAGAACCTTATCACATTTACGGAATTCGTTATGATGACGAAGTTGTAATCAAAAAAGCCGGAAAAACTGCTGGTAAAGGTAAGAAGTAGGAGGATTAGATGATTACTGTTAAAGATAAAAACAAAGACAGAAAAATTCGTCATGCTCGTGTAAGAAACAAAGTTTCTGGTACTGCAGAAAGACCAAGACTTAATGTTTACAGAAGTTTAAATAACATCTACGCACAAGTAATTGATGATGTTAACGGCGTTACTATTGCTTCTGCCTCAACTTTGGATAAGGATGTAATTGCTTTAGCTAATGGCAAATCAAAATCAGAACAAGCTAAAATTGTTGGTGAAGTTGTTGCAAAAAGAGCAATTGCAAAAAATATCTCTGATGTCGTTTTTGATAGAGGTGGTTACCTCTATACAGGAAGAATCCAAGCTCTTGCAGACGGTGCTAGAGAAGCTGGATTGAAGTTTTAGGAGGAAAAAATGGCAAACAATAACGAAGTTAAAAAAGAGAAAATGGATAAAAAACCTGAAAGACAACACGATAGACCAAGAAGAGAAGAATCAGAATTCGAGAAAAAATTGGTAAGCGTTCGTAGAGTTACCAAAGTTGTTAAGGGTGGTAGAACAATGCGTTTTTCAGCTCTCGTTGTAATGGGAGATGGAAAAGGTAGTGTAGGTCTTGGACTTGGAAAAGCAAACGAAGTTCCATCAGCTATTGAAAAAGCTACAGTTGCAGCAAAAAGAAATATGAAGAAAGTTGCAATTGTTAATGGAACTATTCCTCATGAAATAGTAGGAAAATATGGTTCTTCAAACATATTAATGCTTCCTGCTAAAGAAGGTACAGGAGTTATCGCTGGTGGTTCAGCTCGTGCTGTTTTAGAACTTGCTGGTATCAGAAATATAGTTACTAAATTCCACGGATCTACAAATAAAATCAACTGTGTTAAAGCTACATTCAACGGACTTGTTTCTTTAAGAACAAGAGAAGAAATTGCACTCCGTCGTGGCAAACAACCAGAGGAAATTTAATAGGCGCAAGGAGAATTAAGATGGAAAAACAAAATACACTTAAAGTAACTTGGGTTAAAAGCACTATTGGTTATAACAAAAATCAAGCTAAGATTATCGAAGCTTTAGGATTTAAAAAACTTAACCAAACAAGAGAATTACCAGACAATCCTAGTATTAGAGGTAGCCTTTTCAAAGTTAAACACCTTGTTAAGGTTGTAGAAGAGTAGGAGGAAATATGCAAATACAAAATTTAAGACCTGCTGATGGCGAAAAAACAAAAAGCTTTAGAGTTGGCCGTGGTATTGGTAGTGGAAAAGGTAAGACAAGTGGAAAAGGTCACAAAGGTCAATGGGCTCGTTCTGGTGGCGGAGTAAGACCTGGATTTGAAGGCGGAAACATTCCTCTTATCAGAAAAATTCCAATTCGTGGTTTTAACAATTACAATTTTAGAAAAAGATATTCAACAGTAAATGTTGGTTCACTTGAAATATATGAACCAAATACTGAAATTACATTAGAACTTTTATATGCTGACAGAGTTGTAGGCAAAATTGAACCTAATGGACTTAAAGTTTTAGGTGGAGGAGAATTAACAAAACCTCTTATTATTAAAGCTAGCAAATTTACAGATTCTGCAAAAGAAAAAATAGAAAAAGTTGGTGGAAAAATCGAAATAGAGGAGTAATATAGATGTTTAGAAATCTAATTAATGCTTTTAAAAATAAAGATATTAGAAAGAAACTTCTATTGACCTTATTATTTCTTTTCTTGTATAGAGTTGGTTGTGCTTTAGTTTGTCCAGGTTTCAATCTTGCTTCACAAATGCAAGCAGAACTTGAAGGAAGCTCAACTAGTTTCTTCTCATTGATGAATATGATGAGTGGAGAAGCTCTATCAAACGGATCTATCTTGGCATTGGGAGTTTCGCCATATATAACTGCATCAATTGTTATTCAATTGTTGACAGTTGCAATACCTTCTCTTGAAAGGTTGGCAAAACAAGGAGAAGATGGAAGAACAAAAATAAGTTTCTATACAAGAGTGGCTGCTCTTGTGTTAGCATTAGCTCAAGCTACTGGTATCGTTATTGCATATTCAAGTGCAATTGATACAACTATATTAAACCTTCCAAAATGGATTATAGGTGCAGGTATCGTATTAATTTTAACTGCAGGTGCTATGTTTACAGTTTGGCTTGGTGAAAGAATTACTGACCTTGGTGTTGGTAATGGAATGAGTTTACTTATTTTCGTAGGTATTCTTGCTTCATCAGCTTCAAGTATTTCACAAGCATTCTCAATGTTATCATCAAATATTGATTACCTTTGGACAATTATACTTTTCTTTGTTGCAGTTATTGTAATCTTCGCACTTATCGTTTTCGTAGATGGTGGTGAAAGAAGAATAAATTTACAATATGCAAAACAAATTAAAGGAAGAAAAATGTATGGTGGTCAAAGTTCATTTATTCCTATTAAGGTAAATAGTACAGGTGTTATGCCAATTATCTTTGCATCTGCACTCATAACTTTACCACAACTTATTATTAATATTTTCTGGCCAGGATCAGGTGCTGAAGCTTGGTTCGCAAAATGGTTAGGAACAAGTTCTTGGCTCTACATCGTAATACTCGCACTTTTGATATTCGCCTTTTCATTCTTCTATTCTCAAATAACTTTTGATCCAGATGATATAAGTAGAAGAATTCAACAACAAGGTGGTTTTATCACAGGTATCAGACCAGGAAAACCAACTGCAGATCATTTAAGAAAAATTGCAAGAAGAATTACAGTTTTTGGTGCGATTTTCTTAGCTTGTATAGCGCTTATCCCAAGTTTAGCGTTTAAAGCAATAAATGATTACACTACTTCTGTTCTTATAAATTCATTCAGTGCTACAAGTTTAATGATTATCGTTTCTGTTGCACTTGAATTTGATAAGAGTTTGGAAGCTCAAATGTTAATGAGAACTTATAAAGGATTTTTAAATTAAAAAGTATTTTGTGAAGCTTTGACAAATTGGATTATATATTCAAATGTTAGAAATAACATATGTAAATATTATCTAATTTGTCAGGTATGCACAGAAAAAATTTAAAGGAGAAAGTATGAATATTATTTTACTCGGAGCTCCATTTAGTGGAAAAGGTACTCTTGCTAGAAATATGGTTAATGAGTACAATTTAGTTCAAATTTCTACTGGAGATTTGTTTAGAGAAAATATTAAAAATCAAACTGAAATAGGTTTGGAAGCAAAATCTTATATTGATAAAGGAAATCTTGTTCCTGATGATGTTACAATCAAAATGCTTAGCGATAGAATTGCTCAAGATGATTGTCAAAATGGTTTCATCTTAGATGGTTTCCCAAGATCAATTGAACAAGCTGTTGCACTTTCTAAAATTGCTAATATAGATATAGTTATTTTACTTGATGTTCCATATTCAACTATTGAACAAAGAGTAGAAGGAAGAAGAGTATGCACAGGATGTGGTGAAATTTACAACACAATGACATATTCAAAAACAGAATGTGAAAAGTGTGGTTCAGCACTTTACCAACGTGATGACGATAAGTTGGAAACTGTGAGACATCGTCTGGAAGTTTATGATCAAATAACAGCACCACTCATAGACTTCTACGCTGATATATTGTTAAAGGTTCAAGGGGCAGATTCTCCTCTTGATACATTTGAACAAGTAAAAACTTTAATTGAGTCAAGGAAAAACTAGTGAACAGAAAATTACCCGAAGAAATAGAATTAATGAGAAAAGCAGGTAAAATTTTAATAGATGCAATGTGTTATGCAAAACCATTTATTAAACCTGGGATTTCAACCTACGAACTTGACAAATTAATTGAAAAGTTTATAATAGATTGTGGTGGTTCACCTTCTTGTTTAGGCTATGAAGGTTACCCTGCATGTTCATGTATTTCAGTAAATGAAATGGTGGTGCATGGTATTCCATCAAAAGATATTATCTTAAAAGAGGGTGATATTGTTAGTATTGACCTTGTTGTCGGTTATAAAGGTTTCAATGCTGACGCAACTAGAACTTTTCCTGTTGGAATTATTTCCGAAGAAAAGAGAAGATTAGTTGAAGTAACTAGACAATCTTTTTATGAAGGAATAAAACATTTAAAAGTTGGTCAAAAGATAGGAAAAGTATCTCATGCAATTCAACAATTTGTAGAAAAAAACGGATATTCTGTTGTTCGAGAATTATGTGGACATGGAATAGGAAAGAAAATGCACGAACAACCAAACATTCCAAACTATGGTAGAGAAGGAGACGGACCTGTCGTAGTTGAAGGAGCAACCCTTGCAATTGAGCCTATGGTTAACATGGGAAGAAAAGAAATTGGAATGATGAAAGATGGTTGGGGAATTGTTACACGAGATGGACTTCCAGCTGCACATTATGAAAACACAGTTTTAGTAAAAGCAGATGGAATAGAAATCTTGACACTAGGTTGTGATGATTAAGGTAGGCGATATAGTTGTTGCAATTGCAGGTAAAGAAAAGAATCAAAAATTCGTTGTGGTTGATTGTGATGAAAATTATTTTTACATTGCAAATGGCAAACGAGTTAAGATAAGTAAACCGAAGAAAAAAAATGCTAAACATATTCAAAAGGCAAGCAAGTTGATTTTTCCTTTATCTGAACTTAATTGCTTAGATGAAATGAAAGTTAACGCATCAATCAGAAAATTTTTAAAAGAAGAGGATTAATTATGTCAAAGGAAGATGTTATTGAATTTGAAGGAGTTGTTACTGAAGTTTTACCAAGTATGACATTCAAGGTGCAACTTGTAAATGGGCATGTTATCACTGCATATATTTCTGGTAAGTTGAGACAAAATTTCATCAGAATTATTGAAGGAGATAAAGTTAAAATCGAAATGAGTCCCTATGACCTTTCTAAGGGTAGAATAACTTGGAGAGAGAAGGGCTAAAAAGGAGAATAAAATGAAAGTTAGAGCATCTGTTAAACCTATGTGTGACAAGTGCAAAGTCATCAAAAGAGATGGCAAAGTAATGGTCATTTGCCCAAAAAACAAAAAACATAAACAAACACAAGGTTAATAAATTTATAATTGGAGGAAAGTTAAATTATGGCAAGAATTGCTGGTGTTGACTTACCAAGAGAAAAAAGATTGGAATACGGTCTTACTTATATCTATGGTATTGGTGTAAAGACATCTCAAAAAATTTGTAAAGAAACTGGTATAAGTCTTGACACTCGTGTTAAAGACCTTACTGATGAAGATATTGCTAAACTTCGTAACTATATTGAACACAATGTTACAGTTGAAGGTGATCTTCGTAAAGAAGTTTCTATGAATATCAAAAAATTAGGTGAAATCGGTTCTTATAGAGGAATTCGTCACCGTAAAGGATTACCTGTAAGAGGACAAAGCACTCACAATAATGCAAGAACAAGAAAAGGTCCAAAGAAAATTGTTAGTGGTAGTTCTAAGAAAGGTTCATAAGGAGATAAAATAATATGGCAAATGTTAAATCTAATAAGAAAGGTACCAAAACTAAAAAGAGAGTAAATAGAAACATTGATAGAGGACAATGTCATATTAAAACCTCTTTCAACAACACTATTGTTGTATTTACTGATGTTCAAGGTAATGCAATCTCTTGGTGTAGTGCTGGAAAACTTGGACTTAAAGGTTCAAAGAAAAGTACTCCATTTGCTGCACAAACTTGCGTAGAAGAAGCTGGAAAAGTAGCAAAGGATAATGGTTTAAAATATGTTGATGTTTTCGTTAAAGGACCAGGTAGTGGTAGAGAATCTGCTATCCGTGCTCTTGGTACTTTAGAATTTGAAGTTACTATGATTAAGGATGTTTCACCAATCGCTCATAACGGTTGTAGACCTCCTAAAAGAAGAAGAGTTTAAAAGGAGTTTAATATGGCAAGAACTATCGAACCAGACTGCCGTCAATGTAGACGCGAAGGAAGAAAATTGTTCCTTAAAGGTGAAAGATGTACTTCTAAGAAATGTGCTATGGAAAGAAGACCAGTTATTCCTGGACAACATGGTACTTCAAGAAAGAGAGTTACTGAATATGGAACACAACTTCGTGAAAAACAAAAAGTTAAAAGAATGTACGGTATTTTAGAAAAACAATTTAGAAAATATTATGAAGATGCAGAAAGAATGAAAGGCGTTACAGGTGAAGTTATGCTCTCTCTCATCGAAAGAAGACTTGATAACGTAGTTTATCGTATGGGAATCGGAGCTAGTAGAGCTGAATGTCGTCAAATCGTAAATCATGGACATATCACTGTAAATGGCAGAAGAGTTAATATTGCTTCTTACAGAGTTAAAGTTGGTGATGTTATTGCTATCAAAGAAAGCAAACAAGACCTTGAATGTTTCAAAGAATTGAAAGGTATGCAAATTATTGTACCAAAATGGCTTGAATTTGATGCTAATAATCTTACAGGAAAAGTTGTTGCTCTTCCTGCTAGAGAAGATGTTGATGGTGATATCAAAGAACAACTTATTATTGAGTTGTATTCTAGATAATTAATTGGAGGCAAAATTATGATGGAAATGGAAAAACCAAAAATTACTTGCGAAGAAACTGATAATGGAAATTTTGCTAGATTTGTTGTAGAACCACTTGAAAAAGGTTATGGTATCACACTTGGAAATTGTATGAGAAGAACACTCCTCTCATCATTACCAGGTTCTGCTGTAATTGCAGTTAGAATTGCGGGTGTTCCTCATGAGTTTTCTACTATTAGAGGAGTTACTGAAGATGTTGTTGACATCGTATTAAATTTAAAAAGCTTAGCTTTAAGATGTACAAACACAGATAGAGATTTTGTAACTTATCTTAGAATTAGAAAACAAGGTGCAGGAGAAATTACTGCAAATGATTTTGAACCAAATGATCAAGTTGAAATCTTAAATCCAGATCTTCACATATGTACAATGGCTGAAGGCGCTGTACTTGATATGGATTTGATGATTGGAAACGGTAGAGGATATGTTTCTAATGCAGTAAACAAAAGCAAATTTGAAGATATTGATTATATAGCTATTGATAGTATTTTCTCACCTGTTAAAAAAGTTAATTTCAATGTTGAAAGTACCAGAGTTGGTCAAAGCGTTGATTTTGATAAATTAACATTAGAAGTTGAAACAAATGGAACAACTTCTGCAAGAGAAATTGTTAGTCTTTCAGCAAAAATTATCAATGAACATATCAACCTCTTTGTTGAACTTTGTGAACAAATGGGTTCTATGGAAATTTTAGTTTCAAAAGAAGAAGATAAACAAGTTAAACTTATGGAACTTCCTATCGAGGAAATGGACCTCTCAGTTCGTTCTTACAACTGCTTGAAAAGAGCTGGCATTAACACTATTGAAGACCTTGTTAAAAAGTCAAAGAGTGATATGCTTAAAGTAAGAAACCTCGGACTAAAATCCATCGAAGAAGTTATACTTAAACTTGAAAGTTATGGACTTTCACTTCGTAGAGAAGAAGAATAGAGTTAAATAAAGGAGAACATTATGGCTAACGATAAATTAGGAAGACCTTCAAAAGAAAGAAACAGTCTTTTAAGAGGTCAAGTTTCTAGTCTTCTTTGGAACGGTTCAATTGAAACTACTCTTGCAAAAGCAAAAGCAACAGCTAGAATGGCTGAAAAGATATTAACAGCTGCTATCAATTCTTATCAAGATACAGTTAGCGTTGTTAAAGAAATCAAAGATGCTAGTGGCAAGAAAATTAAAACAGAAGTTTTAAATGATGGTCCAAAGAAATTAGCAGCAAGAAGAAAGATTATGGCTTATGTTTATGATATTCAAGAACAAAGAAAGCCAAAAGAATCTAAAGAAGTATTCAAAGCTAGAATCGAAGGAATTAATCATCCACTCATTGAAAAGATTTTCAATGTTTATGCTCCAAAATATGCTGAAAGAGCAAAAGAATTAGGACAAGGTGGTGGTTATACTAGAGTAACTAAACTTGGAATGCGTCGTGGTGATGCTAGCGAAATGGCTAAAGTTGAATTAATATAATATAAATTGTTTGCTTAGTTGAATGTGTTTCATCTAAATAAAATAATAATTATTAATTAAAAAATAGAGTATTTATTTACTCTATTTTTTTTTATTTTAATTTTGAGTTACTTCGGTAATTTGTGCACTCAGAATGACACTTTATGTTGTCATCTTGAGCGAAAGCGAAAGATCTCAAAAGAGAATAAATGAAAGCATAGTTGTATTGACAACAAGAAGATTTGGTGGTAATATAAGAGAGAAGTTAAAAGGAGAAAAATATGGGAAAATTAACTTTAGAAGATTTAGAAAAGATGGAAAACATGACAATAGAAGAACAATTAGAATATTTGAGATCTATAGATTATTTTACAGAAGAAGATGAACAAAGAGAAATAGAATATAATTCACAATTTGTAGATGACGATGGAAATTTTGATATTGAAGCAAGTTGGAATGATTTGATGCGAAGAACTGAAGGGATAGATGAAGAATATGAAAAACTTGAAAGTTGGGACAAATTAATAGAAGGAGCAAAAAAATTAAATAAAAATTTAGAAGAAATAGAGAAACAATATCCAAGAAGAGAAGGACAAACAAGTATAACAGAATTAATGAGACAACTCAGAAAAGAGAGAAGAGAAGAAGATGAAAAGATGAGTAAGATGACACAAGAAGAACAACTAGAACACATGAGAAAGAAACATGAAAGAGTAGAGAAATGGATAGAAGAAATAAACGCACCATCAGTAACATTAAAAATCAATGAAGGCGAGGAGGAAGATAAATAATATGGAAAGAGTAGCAATAGATACATGTGTGTTTTTCGCCTTACTTGACTATGATAAAAAGTTTAAAGAAGGTGGCGAAAAAGCTGTAATAGATTTCAAAAATGAAATGAAAGAAAAGTCAGAAAAATATGAATCAAATATCAGAGCATTCTTTCATGAAAATCTTAAATTTATAAAAGATACGATTGAATCTAGATTTAGTGAAGATTTAAGTTTAGCAAATTCAATGAAAATAGTTAATGAAAAAACTAATGGTGAAATATCTAAAAAACAAACCTCTATTGATGAAATGTATAAAATATTAAATAATGGTGGTAAAAAATATTATGATAAACGAGATAAAGAATATAAGATAAAACCATATAGTGAAGAACAATTAAATCAATTAATAAAAAAAATTGAGCAAGAAAAAAGTATATTACAAAAATTAACTCAATTCCAAAAAGAATTTAATGAAAAAATAAAACCAATGTACACAAGTCAAAAAGACAATGCAGATGGTTTAATAGAAGATTTTGATAATTACAAAGATACCAGAATGGAATATCAAGCAGGCTTCTTATACGAAAAATTAATGAAAGGCGAAGTTGAACTTTTTGTAACATCAACATCATATGATGAAATATTAAACCATGTTGCAAGTCCAGAAAAAACAGACCCAGGTTTTAAACTTTATGCAAAAGAAGATGTTGAGGACTTAGCAAAGAAAGTTGTATATTTAAACACAAAAGATAAAGAAGTAGATGAGTTCTGTCAAAGACTTGCTGCATTATATAGAAAGAACTACTTAGGTGGAAAACAAATGGCTGAAGATAAAAATTCAGTAGGAGTTTATGGAGATTCACTTATCATGGCAGAATGTGCAATAGCAGGACTAAATTTAATAACCTTTAACGAAAAAGATTTTATATATGATTTAAGTGATAACTTAACAGAAGAAGACTTGTTTGAACTTGATATAACAAAAGCAAAAAATCCAGAGAAAATCCAAAAAGAACAAGCAAGAAAGACAAAGAGAAAAGAAGAAATAAAACTTGGAGAAAAGAGAAAACATATACAAAATATAAACAAAGAATTTAATGAACTTACATCAGATGCATTACCAATAACCATGGACGAATTCTTAAATGGAGAAGCGAAGAAAAGTAGTGAGATAAAAAGAGGGGATATAACAAAAATAGAACCAGATGCTACATACAAAGAGTTTAAACAAAATCAAAGATTAAAAGAAAAAGATGCAAAAAAATCAAAAGAAATGATAAACAAAATGGATCGTGCTTTGTAAATAAAAAAGATTGGGAAACCAATTTTTTTTATTTTAATTTTGAGTTTCTTCGACTGCATTTTCAAAATGACATATATAGATTTTTAATATTTTCAATGCTTTAGAATGATAAATAATTTTGAATATGTTTTTAACATAAAAATTTTATATTTCATATTAATTTTATATGGAAAAATTATTTAAAGATTTTGATAAAAAAATAGATGAACCAATGAAATTTCATACAACATTTCATATTGGTGGAAATGCTAAATGTATGGTCTTTCCTAAATCAATTTTTGAGTTAAATAGAATAATAAAAATTTGTAAAATAAACAATTTGAAATATTTTATTTTAGGGAATGGAAGTAATGTTTTATTTGAAGATTCTGGATTTGATGGGGTGATAATTTCTACAAAAAAACTAAATAAAATTTCAATACAAAGTGCAAACAAAAATAATGTAATAGTAAGAGTTGAAAGTGGAGTCAATTTATATTTATTGAACAAATTTTGTTTAGATAATATGTTATATGGTCTTGAATGGAGTTATGGAATCCCTGCAAGTTTTGGTGGTTTTGTTTTCATGAATGGTGGTTGTTTTGAACATGAAATTTGTGAAAATATTTTAAGTTTAACAATACTTGAAAATGATAAAATCATAACAAAAAATAGAGATGAAATAAATTTTTCTTATCGTCATTCTGGGATAAAAGGTGTGATTTTATATGGTGATATTTTACTAAAAAAAGAATATTTTTTGTTTTCTTTCTTTTGTGAAAATGTGGATAAAATAAATTTTCAACAACATAAAACTTTAAAAAACTACAAAAAAATAATAAAAAAACAAGTTTTTTTTAAGTTATTTATTAGTTTTTCAATAAAATATTTACAAACAAAATATTTTAATTTAAAAAAAGAAAAACAACCTTTAGAATATTTTTCAGCAGGTAGTGTTTACAAAAGAGGAAAAGATTTTTATCCTGCAAAGATTATTGATAAACTTAATCTTAAAGGATTTTTTATAAACGATGCAGAGATTTCAACAAAGCATGCAGGATTTATTGTTAACAAAAAAAATGCAACATTTAAAGATGTTATATCTTTGATGGAAATGATAGAAAGCAAAGTGAAAAGATTGGGCTTTAATTTTGAAAGAGAAATAATTATTGTAAAAAATACAGAATATTAGAAGTAAATAATTGCTTCTAATATTTTTCATTTTAGTTAAAGATTTGACTTTTATTTTTATTATAAACTATAATTTATTTATATATTTAAGGAGATATTATGAAAGCAGTTATTCAAAGAGTTAAAAAGACAAGTTTACATGTTGATGGTGAATTGATTTCTGAAATTAATTTTGGTCTTGCAGTTTATTTTTGTGTTGAAAAAGATGATGAAGAAAGTTTGTTAGATCATTACAAATATAAGATTTTAAATATGCGCATTTTTGAAGATGAAAATGGAAAAATGAACAAATCTGTTTTAGATGTAAATGGTGAAATATTGTTAATATCTCAATTCACTTTATGTGCTGACTGTTCACATGGTCATAGACCAAGTTTCTTTGGAGCTGAAAAACCAGACAGAGCAAATGAGATGTATTTAAAATTTGCAGATATGCTTAGAAGTGAAAATATTGTTGTTAAGACAGGAGTGTTTGGTGCTGATATGAAAATTACACAAGAAAACGATGGTCCGGTTACTATAATTTTATAGTCATATTTTGTTGTTTTATTTTGTAATTATTGTTATTATAATAAATAATTAATTAGTGTTTATTTTTAATAAAAAAATTGATAAACTATATTTGATAAAAAATGTTAAAAATTAGGAGAAATTATGATTTTATTCGGTGATTATCATACACATACAACTTATTCAAGATTACATCATGGAAAAGGTACTATACTTGAAAATGCTAGTGTTGCTGCTAATAAAGGTTTAAAACAAATAGCAATAACTGACCATGGTTTTGAACATGAATTTTTTGGTGTTAAGAGAAAAGATATTCCAAATGTTAAGGAAGATATTTTGAATGCAAAAGAAGTTTCAGGAGTTGATATTTTGTTAGGTGTTGAATCTAACCTTGTTTCATTGAATGGAGATATTGATATCAAAGAAGAAGACTATGAATTTTTAGATATCTTGCTTATGGGCTTTCATAAAATGGTACATACATCTTCTTGGAAAGATAAATTTAAACTTATGTATGCAAATATTTATGGTTCAAAATTTTATCCAAGCAAAGAAAGAGTTAATAGAAATACCACTGCATTTTTAAAAGCTATAGATAAATATCCAATTGATATAATCACTCATTTAAATTATGGTTTTCCAACTGATACTTTAGCTGTTGCAAAACTTGCAAAACAAAAAGGTGTTTATATTGAATTAAACGGAAAGAGAATTAATTTTTCAGAAGAAGAAATTGAAATAATGGCAAGCGAAGGAGTTAAGTTTATCTTAAACTCTGATGCTCACAGACAACAAAACGTTGGGGAAGTTAATAACGGCCTTAACTTAATTTATAAATTAGGTATTCCTTTATCACAAGTTGTTAATGTTGATAAGTTACCTAAGTTTACTAAAAAGAGAGGATAATGAGTTTTTCTAGAATTACAAAACTTGAATTATTAAATTACGAAATTGAAGACGATTCTTGTTGTCTTTCTTTTTTGTCGGGATTATTTCATTCATGTGGAGAAATTTCTCGTAATGGAGGAAAACTTGGTATCTCTATTGTAACTGATATTCAAGAACTTTATCCATATTGTCAAAAGATAATAAAAAGATTGTATGGTGATGATTTGGAGATTGAGCTTGGTGATAATTTTACTATTAACAAAAATACTTATTATGAAATTATTTTTCCGATGAATTCAAGTGAACAAATATTGCTTGATACAGGACTAATTGAAAGATGTGAAAGTGGGTACAATATAAACTTTAATATAGACAGAAATATTATTTTTGAAGAAGATTGTAAAAAGTTGTTTGTTAGAGGAGTTTTTATTGGTTCTTCAACTTCAAGTATAAGATTAAGTGAAGTGCAATCTATTAAAACTGCATCAGGATATCATTTAGAATTTACTTCACATAGTCATGATTTTATAATTGATTTCTCATCAGTTCTTGCTGAATGTAACATAATGGGAAATATTGTAGAAAGAAAAAATCTTTATGTTTTATATCTCAAAGATGTTAACACAATTATTGATTTGCTTGCGTTAATTGGAGCAAACGAAGGTGTTTTAGCTTTATCTAATGAGATTATAACAAGAGAACTTAGAAATAAAGTAAACAGACAAGTTAATTGTATAAATGCAAATATAAACAAAACTGTTGAAGCAAGTATGAAACAAGTTAATGCAATTAATATAATAAATTCAACTATTGGGATTGAATCTTTGCCAGAAGATTTACAAGAAGTTGCTGTTTTAAGACTTGCAAATCAAGAAGAAAGTTTAGATGAACTTTTGAAACTTTCAACTATACAACTTACAAGAAGTGGACTTGCTCATAGATTTAGAAAATTAATAAAAATCGCAAATGAACTTGGGGAGGATAAATAATGAAACAATTTGTTCATTTACATGTTCACACCGAATTTAGTTTACTTGATGGTGTTGCAAGAATTGGAAAACTTGTGGATATCACAAAGGAAAGAGGCTGGAAAGCTGTTGCAATAACAGACCATGGAAATATGTATGGAACTTTGATGTTCTATGAAGAATGTATTAAAAATAATATAAAACCTATTCTTGGTTGTGAGTTTTATATTTGTCATGATTTGCATAACAAGCAAAACAAAGAAGATACAGGTCATTTGATTTTAATTGCAAAAAATGATGAAGGTTTCCACAATCTTTTAAAACTTAATGAAATAGCTTTTTGTGAAGGTTATTATTATAAACCAAGAATAGATTATGATACACTTGAAAAATATAGCAAAGGTCTTATATGTCTTTCTGCTTGTCTTGCAGGACATATTCCTAGATATATTATTCAACGTAGATATGATGAAGCAGAAGCTCTTGCATTAAGACTTAAAAATATGTTTGATGAAGGAGATTTTTATTTAGAAATTCAAAATCATGGAATTCCTGAACAAAAAGAAGTTATGTTGCATCTTGATAAACTTTCAGAAAAAATAGGAGTTAAACTTGTTGCAACAAATGACGTACATTATCTTAATAAAGATGATGCTGAAATGCAAGACGTATTGATGTGTGTTCAAATGGGCAAAACTTTAGATGATCCTGATAGAATGAAATTTGATACAGAAGAATTTTATTACAAAACCTATGAAGAAATGGAAGAAGCGTTTAGAGGTTTTGAAGAAGCTTTAGATGTAACAAATGAAATTGCTGACAAATGTGAAGTTATTATTCAAACAAAATCATTAGGAGAAATTTTTGAAGTTGATGAGAAATATAAACTTCCTCAAAATAAAAACTTTATTCCTGTTTATAAACCAGTAACAGGAGAAACTCCTTATGAGTTTTTAAGAAGAATTTCTTACGAAGGTTTGCATAAAAATTATAAAGAAATAACGCAAGAACATATTGATAGATTAGAAGAAGAACTTACTATTATTAGAGACCAAGGTTTCGTTGAATATTTCCTTATTGTTTGGGATTATATTAATGAAGCAACAAAAATGGGAATTCCTGTTGGACCTGGTAGAGGTAGTGGGGCTGGAAGTTTGGTTGCATATTGTTCTGGTATTACAAAGGTTGACCCTATTAAATATCATTTATTCTTTGAAAGATTTATTAACAAAGAAAGAGTTTCAATGCCTGACTTTGACGTTGACTTCTGTATGGATAGAAGAGGTGAGGTTATTGATTATGTAAAACGTCGTTATGGTGATGACCATGTTGCTTGTATTGTTACTTTTGGTTGTATGCAAGCAAAGAATGCTATTCGAGATGTTGCAAGAGTTTTAAGAATGCCTTACAGTGAAGTTGATAAGATTACAAAACTTATTCCAAGTAAACTTCCTGATGGTATCAAAAAACCACCTGTTTTAAAATATTATTTTGGTACAACAGGTAAACCAGAAAATGATAAATATATAATTCCTGAACTTAGAGAATTATATGATAACGATGAATTTGTTAAGAAAATTGCAGATATGGCGATAAAACTTGAAGGTGTTCCAAGAAACACATCTCAACATGCTTGTGGTGTTTTAATTGCACCAGAACCAGTTGCAAATTTTGTTCCAGTTGCAAAGAGTGATGAAGAAAGAGTAACACAATATATCATGACAGAGCTTGAACATATGGGACTTTTAAAAATGGACTTTTTGGGTCTTAGAACTTTGACAGATATTAAGAAAGCTCTTGATTATATTGAAGAAGGTCATAATGTAAAAATAGACTTCTATGATATGGAATATGATGATAAAAATGTTTTTGAATTAATTTCATCAGGTAAAACAGATGCTGTTTTCCAACTTGAAAGTGGTGGAATGAAGAAGTTTATGAAAGACTTAAAACCTGACTGTATGGACGATATTATTGCGGGAATATCAATGTATAGACCAGGTCCGATGGATGCTATTCCAAGATTCGTTGAAAACAAAAAACATCCGGATAAAGTTGTATATGATGACCCATGTCTTGAAAATATTTTAGATGTAACTTATGGTTGTATCGTTTATCA
This sequence comes from Clostridia bacterium, assembly GCA_017464845.1. Lineage (GTDB taxonomy): Bacteria > Bacillota > Clostridia > Christensenellales > UBA1242 > Caccovivens. Next base: position 6,105 of record JAFTYD010000002.1, on the reverse strand, counting down.
AGAACAAGTTATGAAGATTGTTCAAGTTATGGGTGGATATAGTCTTGGACAAGCTGATAATATCAGAAGAATTATGGGTAAAAAACAAGTTGAAAAAATTGATAGCGAAAGAGAAAAGTTTATCAATGGTTGGGAAGATCCTGCTGGAAAAAAATCAATTCCAGGAGCTGTTAAACTTGGACATGACCCTGCTGTTGCAGAAAAAATATTTGATGAAATGAAGGAATTTGCAAAGTATGCTTTCAATAAATCTCATGCTGCTGCTTATGCATATATTTCTTATCAAACTGCATATTTGAAATGTTATTATGAAGTTGAATTTTTGACTGCTGTTTTAAATAATCGTATAACAAATGCAGATGATGTTAAAAAATATACAGCTTTTGCTAAATCAGAAGGTATACCTATTTTAAATCCTGATGTTAACAAAAGTTATACAAACTTTAAGGTTGAAGACAAAGGAATTCGTTTTGGACTTGCTGCTTTAAAACATGTTGGTACGGGTATTATTGATAGTCTTATAAAAGAAAGAACAGATAATGGAAATTATACTTCACTTGAAGATTTGATTGAAAGAACAATTCCTTATGGTTTTAATAAGAAAAGTTATGAAAGTATTATTTTAAGTGGTGCTTGTGATTGTTTTGGAAAAACACGTTCTCAACTTATGGCTGTTTATGAAATGATTATTGACAAAATAAACAGAGATAGAAAAACAAAGTCAACAGGACAATTTAGTTTGTTTGATACAATCGAACTTAAAGAAGAAAAAGTTAATTTAATTGAATATCCTGATATAAAAGAATATAGTAGAGATTACTTGTTAAAGCAAGAAAGAGATTATGTTGGTATGTATGTGTCAGGACATCCATTAGATGAATATTTGGACAAGTATCAAGATATGACTTTGACAGCTGATATGCTTGCTGTTGAAGAAGATGAAAATATAGAAGAGAGTGAAGGTGAAGAAAATAAATTTTCAGAATCTTTGCAAGATGGACAAGTTGTAACTTGTGGAGGAATAATTACAAATATAAGAAAACTTAGAACAAAGATGGGTAACAAGGATATGGCATTTATTGCTATTGAAGATATTTATGGAACTATTGAAGTTGCTGTATTTCCACAAATATATCAAAAATACAAATCTTTGATTGAAGAAGATAAAATGGTTACGATAAAAGGAAAATTATCTATAAGAGATGGTGAAGTTCCTTCTGTATTAAGTGAGGTTATTATTCCATGGCAAAGGGTTGAAGATACTGTTCAAGAAGAACATGTTTCTAACAAAAAGTTATATCTTAGATTTGATACAAAGGATAGTAGGATTTTTAATCTTATAAAAAATTCAATTGCATCTTATCCAGGAGATACTCAAGTTATTATAAAATGTACATCATCAAATCAAGCTTTTGGTTTTAATTCAAAAGTTGAAATAAATAATTACCTTTTGAATGAGTTAAGTGGAATTATTGGTACAGAAAACTTTGTTGTTCAAGGTGAATAAAGGAGGAAATATGAAAATATTATTATTAGCTAGTGGTGGAGATTCTCCAGGAATGAATGCTTTTTTAGCGAAAATTTATAATAGTTTTAATAAAGAAGATGTTTTTTGTTGTATAGAAGGTTACAAAGGGCTTATCGAAAATAATATAATTCCTATGTACCAAGTTGATCCAAATGCTCATAAATTTGAGGCAGGTAGTATGGTTTATTCTTCAAGAAGTAAAGAGTTTCAAACTCAAGAAGGGTTTGCAAAGGGTATTGCAAATCTTTCTGATTTTGATGTGCTTGTTGTACTTGGTGGTAATGGTTCTTGTGAGGGAGCAAAAAGAATTATGAATGCTGGTATAAATATAATTTTTGCACCAGGAACTATTGATAATGATGTTGATGGAACTGAATATAGTATTGGTTTTGATACTGCTGTAAAAGAATGTGTTTATGCAATTGAAAATACAATGCCAAGTATGAATTCATTTAGTAGAACTTGTATCTTTGAAGTAATGGGAAGACATTCAAGTGAGATTGCAAAAGAAATTACAAATAGATGTAATGTTGATTATTTAATTTGTGAAGAAAGTGACTTAGATTATGATAAAATTGCAAAGCTTATAACTGCGCGTTATAACCAAAGAAAGGGTACAACAATAGTTATTAGAGAAAATATTTTAGATATAAAAGAAGTTATTGCAAATATAAATAAAAATTTATATATTGGAGATGTTATAAGAAGTCATATTGTTGGACATGTTCAAAGGGGAGGAAAACCAACTCAAAGAGAAATTGATATGGCAGAAGGTTTTGCATCTCTTGCTGTTGAGTCTATAAAAAATAAACAATTTAATCTTGGAGTTTATTATCAAAACGGAAAATTTATAGCAAAGAAATTTTAAAAAATAATAGCCAAAAACTATTATTTTTTTATTTTATATTTGTTGACATTATTTTTATAAAAGTGTTATTATCTAATATGGAGATTATATTATGAATAGATTAATTAAAATTTTTGGTAGTGTAAAAAGTTTAGATGATGTTTCTGCTTTTTCTTATAACTTTTTTGGAAATGACTGTGATTTAGTTTTATTTTTAGATAAATCAAGTTTAAATAATGATGAATATTTTGATATGTATGATGATGAAGAAGATGAAAACATATTTGAAGAAAATGAAGATGACAACACACCTGTGTTTTCAACTGATATTTTTACAGCAAGAAAATATGAATATATGAAAAAAGAATATTTCAATTTTTCTGAAATGTTTTCACATTGGTCAAATGAAAACTTTATTGAATTTATCAAAATTGTTGATGGTGAACTTTTAGGACCAAATTCTGACTTTAAAAAACTTTTGGAAGATGAAATTCAAAAAAGAGTAAATGTTTTCAAAACTAATAACTATTATAGAGATTTCGGTACAGAAGAAAGATTGAAAGCTTTTATTGATGAATGTTATGTTTCTATGAAAGCAAATAGAAAAGTTTATCTTGAAAAAATGAGTAGATATAGTAAAGTTTTAGAATTTGCTGAAACTTGTGGTGATAACTATAAAAATCATTTTGCAGAAGTCTATGGAAAATATAAATCAAATTATGGAACAGAAGAAGTTTCTTTAAATGAAGAACTTGCTTTAGAAATTGAAAAATGTTCATATGATGATATAGTTGATATGATTGTTAATAACAGTATTAGTATCAATTATCTTGATCCTGAATGTGAAGTTATGCAAGAAATTCAAGATGTTATAGATAAAGAAGTTGATAGAGTTTGTGATATTGATAAAGTTGAACTTGAAGAAATCGAAAGTATTTTCCAAGAAACATATGGAAATTTAACTCGTTTTGTTGAAACTTCAATAAGATATGAAAATAACAAATGTGAAAGTTTGAAAAATGTTTTAGACTTCTTCTATAAAAAACAAGAAGAACTTGTTGGAATTGATAACGAAGACGACGAATAAAAAATAAAATCATAAGAATTTTCTTATGATTTTTTTATTTTGTGAACAAAAATATAAATTTATCATATATAAAAGTGTTAAGGAGAATGTATGAGAAATTTTATTAATGTTTTTGATTATAATAATCAAAGAAATGGTTTTAAAACAGCGCAAGATGTTCGTGCCGATATTATTGGCGAACTTGAAGCTATAATTCAATATGAAAATAATATTGTGTCTTCAGACAATCAAAAAGCTATTCAAACATGGACTGATATAGTAAATGAAGAAAAACTACATGTGGGGCAACTATTTGCGCTTCTTTTTACATTAGATCCTGTTTTTAGGGAAATGTTTGAAAAAGGAATGAATGAGTTTCATAATGAAGGTTGAATTAAATAATTCAACTTTTTTATTTTGATAAAAATTTTTATTAATATTAAAGTTTTCTCTTGACTTTATGGTTTAAATGTGTTATATTTATACAGCATTGATGCGGGTGTAGTTCAGTGGTAGAACACTAGCCTTCCAAGCTGGTTGCGAGGGTCCGATTCCCTTCACCCGCTCCAATTTAATATAAGTGAGGTGTTATATGGTTTATTATATTTTGAAAAAAGACAAATTAAAATATAAGCTTGCAGATGAATACTTCAGTGAAAAAGAGGGTGCAAAAGGTATAACTTTGCGTCGTCCTCCACGTTCATATTATGGTACATTTACTCTTGGCGCTTTTGAAAGTAGTAGAGTTGCTAGAGCAGCAAGAAGAAAATTGATGAACAATCCTCAACTCGAAGGAAAAGAAAGTGATTTTACTATGGATTATAGAATTGTAGTAAAAGAAGAAATTCCTGTAAATAAAAAAGACAACAAAAAGGCAAAATTGTATAATTCAACTAAAGATTTTGTTAAAGATTATACCTTAGGTAAATAAGGATAATCTTCCTTATGCTTCCATAGCTCAGCTGGATAGAGCAATGCCCTTCTAAGGCAGAGGTCGAAGGTTCGAATCCTTCTGGGAGCACCAATAAACAATGTTTGTCTTGTTTATAAATAGTAAACTTATGTTTACAAAATGGTGGTCGTAGTTCACTTGGTAGAACGCCAGATTGTGGCTCTGGAGGTAAAGGGTTCGAAACCCTTCGATCACCCCATAAAAATTTTTGATGAAGTGATGGGGTGTCGCCAAGTGGTAAGGCATTGGATTCTGACTCCAACATTTCGTAGGTTCAAATCCTACCACCCCAGCCAAAAAGGTTGGGACAACTTAATATATTGGGGTGTGGCCAAGCGGTAAGGCACAAGACTTTGACTCTTGCATTCGTAGGTTCAAATCCTGCCACCCCAGCCAATAATCATGATTTTCATCATGATTTTTTTATTTTTTTTAATATTTTCACTAAGAATTTGTCTTAAATAAAGGTTATTTTAATATAAAAAATGGAATAAAATAAAAATTTTAAAAAAATATAATAAATATTTAAAAAAGTACTTGACAATTTTCTTATTATTTGTTAAAATATCCAAGTTTAGAAATGGTTCACTAGCTCAGTTGGTAGGGCACAATACTTTTAATCTTGGGGTCCCGAGTTCGAGCCTCGGGTGAGCCACCAAAGGAAGCACAAAGAAATTTGTGCTTTTTTTGTTGGTATTTTTGAGTAGTAATTAATTTTGGAGGTAGGAAATGATTATAGAAATTGTTGGAATACTAGCTACTGTTTTAATTCTTGTTTCAATGCTTGTAAAAACAACAACTCTTAAAGGGAGTATATTTATGCGTGCAGTTAATGCAATAGGTTCAATAGTGTTCGTTGTTTATGGAATTTTACTTCCTGCAATTAGTACTGCAATATTAAATGGTGCGTTGATTATTGTTAATTTATATTATTTGGTTATGTTAATAATTGAAGCAAGACAAAAGAAAAATATAAAAGAATCTGAAAATTTGATAGATAATAAGACAGAAGCGTAAGATTATTTTTATAAAATTGTTGTAAAATCAAAATGAATATATTATAATATATAAGCAAGATATATTTTTATTTAAATATTTATATTGATTTTGCAATTATGCGGTTATGGCGGAATGGCAGACGCGCTGGACTTAGAATCCAGTGAGGAGACTCGTGGAGGTTCAACCCCTCTTAACCGCACCAAAATTAAATATTAAAGATAGAAAACCGGATTGGTTTTTTATTTTTTAAATTATATAATAAAAAAGATTTAAATTTGTGTTATATTAAAAAAAGGAGAATGGTTATGAAACTTGTTGTGTTGAATGATGATAGATGTGATAATGAAAATTTAAAGTGTGAACATGGACTTAGTTTTTATATTGAGTATGACAATTTGAAAATTTTATTTGATGCAGGTCAAACTGATAATTATATTCAAAACGCAAAACAATTGGGAGTAAATTTATCAGATGTTGATTATATTGTTTTATCACATGGAGATTATGACCATGGAAATGGTTTAAAGTATTTTGATAAAAAAATAAGTCTAATTTGCCACCCAGACTGCTTTATTCCTAGATTAAGTATAAGAACGGGAAATAATGCTGGTTTAAACCAAACAAGGCTAGAAATGGCAAATAAATTCAAATTAATCGAAAGTAGAAATCAATATAAAATTAATAATAGCATTTTTTATCTTGGGGAAATAGAT
>JAFTYD010000020.1 GCA_017464845.1 Clostridia bacterium | reverse complement strand
CAGATAGAGGTTTGACAGATGAAGAAGTTATTCAATACTATGTTGCATATCAAAATAGGGAAAAATTTGAAAATGTTTTAAAAACTTTGGGAGTTGTAAGTGTTGATGATCCTAGTTCAATGCATTTTTATTGTAAAGATTTTGATGCAAAAAATAAGATTGCAGAAATGATAGAAGATTACAATAAGGAAGTTTCAAAAGATCCATCAAAAGGTGAATCTTACAAAATAACTTATACAGATTATGTTGCTCTTATGATGAGTTCCGTTACAACAATAATTGACGCAATAACTTATGTTCTTATAGCATTCGTTTCAATTTCATTAATTGTTTCATCAATTATGATTGGAATTATTACATATATTTCTGTTATTGAAAGAACAAAAGAAATTGGTGTTCTTCGTTCACTTGGTGCAAGCAAGAAAGATGTTTCAAGAGTGTTCAATGCTGAAACATTAATCCTTGGTTTTGCTGCTGGTGCATTAGGAATTTTAGTAACTATATTTTTAAATGTTGCAGTGCTTACTCCTATAATTAAAGCATTAGCACAAATTGGTGGAATTAAGGCATCGTTACCATGGCTTGGTGGGGTAATACTTATTCTTATTAGTATGTTCTTAACTTTGATTGCTGGATTAATACCATCAAGAATTGCAGCAAAGAGAGATCCTGTTGTTGCACTTAGAAGTGAATAAAAAATAAAAATCTAAGCTTTTTGCTTAGATTTTTTAATTTTTTTGTTATTTTTTTGTTAATAAATAGAATAAATCTTTCTTTTTATTTTTCTTTATATCTTCAAGCCAATTGAAAAAACCAAGGTAGTCGTTTATTAAAAAGAAACAAGTCATAATAAGAAGAGATATCATTGTTGAATCGTAAAACGCTAAAACTGCATATTCAACAACGCAAAGTGTATCGCCTAAAATGAAAGCTGGCCATTGTAAAAAGTTTCTTCTTGATAAGAAAAATAAACCAACAGCTGCGCAACAAATAACAGCACAATCAAGGAAAATTACATTAGCATTTGAACCAACAAGATATGAGAATGTCAATGCTCCACAATAAGCAAGTAAGAATATTATTGGTAACATTGTATAAGTCTTTTTTGTCATTTGAATATGTAAATCATTTGATTTATTTTTATTCCATCTTATAAGTCCAATAATCAAAGTTGGAATTGCATAGCAAGAGTAGAACAATGTTGAAAGATAGATTTTCTGTTGAATAGAAACTATTAAAACAGAAGTGTCTAAAATAATTCCTGCATACAAAGCAATCTTTAATTTTGCATTATTTAATATAACATAAAATAGTCCAAAACAAGAACCGATATCTGAAATTATAAAGAAAATAGTTTCGATAGGTTTTGTTGAGTAACCTGTAAAAATTCTTGTTGTTATTATAATTCCAAGTCCAAGAATGATTCCTAAATATATCCATATTGATATAATTTTTTTCATAAGTGTTTTTTCTTTCATGTCAAAATAATAACATAATTTAATTTTAAAAGCAACATAAAATATGCATAAATAAAATGTATAAAATATTGACAATTTTAATGGTGTTTTGATATAATTTAAAAATAGGAGATTTGGCTTATGGATTATGTTGAAATAGAAAAAAAATGGAATCAAAAATGGGAAAAGGATAATTTATATAAATTTGATACAAACAACTTAGATAAAAAGTTTTATTTGCTTGAAATGTTTTCTTATCCAAGTGCATTAAGTTTACATTTGGGTCACTGGTGGAACTTTGGTATATCTGATAGTTTTGGTAGATTTAAAAGAATGAAAGGTTATAATGTTTTCCAACCTATGGGATTTGATTCTTTTGGTCTTCCTGCAGAAAATTATGCAATTAAAACAGGTATTCACCCTGTAGAAAGCACACATAAAAATATTGCAGCAATGGAAGCTCAACTTAGAAATATTGGGGGAACATTTAACTGGGAAAATGAACTTAGTACTTGTGAACCTGAATATTATCATTGGACACAATGGTTGTTCTTGAAATTGTTTGAAAAAGGTCTTGCTTATCAAAAAGAAGCTCCAGTTAACTGGTGTCCTTCTTGTAATACTGTTATTGCAAACGAACAAGTTAATGAAGGTATTTGCGAAAGATGTGGAAGCGAAGTAATTAAAAAGAATATGAAACAATGGTTCTTTAAAATTACAGACTATGCTGAAAAGCTTTTGAATGGTCTTGATAAACTTGATTGGCCAGAAAAAACAAAGTTATTACAAAAGAACTGGATAGGAAAATCAGTTGGTGCTGAAGTTGACTTTATGACAGAAAAGGGTCAAAAGCTTACAGTTTTCACATCAAGAGTTGATACTCTTTATGGTGTTACATGGCTTGTTATTGCACCAGAACATAAACTTGTAGATGAACTTGTTACTGATGAATGTAAAGAAAGTGTAAAACAATATATCTTGGAATCTGCAAAGAAAGATGATATATTAAGAACAAGCACAATTACTGAAAAGACAGGTGTGTTTACTGGTAGTTATGCTATAAACCCATTGAATAATAAAAAAGTACCTATCTTTGTTGCTGACTATGTATTAGCTTCATATGCAACAGGTATCGTTATGGGTGTTGCTGCTCATGATACAAGAGATTATGACTTTGCTAAAAAATATAATATTGATATTGTTAGAGTTATCAATGCAAAAGATGGAAGTGAACCAGAACTTCCTTTCACAGAATATGGTGTATTAACTAATTCTGATGAATTTGATGGTATGACAAGTGAAGATGCTAAAAAAGCAATTATTGAAAAACTTGAAAAACTTGGTGCTGGTAGAGGTAAGGTTAACTATAAGATTAGAGACTGGTCAGTTGCTAGACAAAGATACTGGGGTTGTCCAATTCCTGTAATCCATTGTCCACACTGTGGAACTGTTGGTGTTCCTGAACAAGATTTACCAGTTAGACTTCCTCATATAACAGACTGGAAACCAGAAGGCGAAGGCCCTCTTGGTAAAGTTAGTGAATATATGAATGTTAAATGTCCAAAATGTGGACAAGATGCAAGAAGAGATGCAGATACTCTTGATACTTTCGTTTGTTCTTCATTCTATCAATTAAGATATCCTGATTGTCATAATGACAAAGAGATATTCTCAAAAGAATATATTAATAAGATGTTACCAGTAGATGCTTATGTAGGTGGGGTAGAACATGCAACAAGTCATTTGCTCTATTCAAGATTTATAACTAAGTTCTTAAATGATATGGGTTATCTTGATATAGATGAACCATTCCAAAGACTTATTCACCAAGGAATGATACTTGGTTCTGATGGTAAGAAGATGAGTAAGCGTAATGGTGGAAAGACAGCTGATGAATATATCTCAGAATTTGGTAGCGATGCTTTAAGACTTCATATGATGTTTAGTTTGAAATACATTGACGGCGGTCCATGGAATGATGATGGTATCAAACATATGAAAGCATTTATGGAAAGAATTGAAAGAATAGTAACAAAAGTTGTTGCTCAAGAAGATGTAAATTCAGATAAATATGAAAGCGAAGAAAAAGAACTTGATTATGTTCTTAATTATACTATAAAAGAAATGACTGCTGGATTTGAAGATTTCTCTTTCAATACTGCTGTTGCAAGACTTATGGAACTTGTTAATGCTATTTATAAATATGATAGTTTAGATAATAAAAACACTGTATTTGAAAAGAAAGTAGCAAAAGATATTTTAAGACTTATTGCACCTGCAACTCCTCATTTTGCCGAAGAAATGTGGGAGGTTATTGGAGAAGAATATTCAATTCACAACCAATCTTATCCTGTTTCTGATGAAAGCAAACTTGTTAAAAATACAGTAGAAATCGTAGTTCAGGTTAATAGCAAAATTGTTTCAAGACTTGATATTGACACTTCTTGGGATAATGTAAAAATTATTGAAGAAGCTAAGAAAGAAGAAAAAGTTTCTGCATTAATTGAAGGAAAAACAGTTGTTAAAGAAATTGTTGTTCCAAATAGACTTGTTAACTTGATTGTTAAGTAATTTTAAAATTTATAAAAAGTTTGAGAAATGCAATCTCAAACTTTTTTGTATTTATAAACATAAAAAACCGATAGAATGATTTGTATCTGTCGGTTTTTTTAATAAAATTATTATCTATTCTAAAATATTATCACAACAATCGAAATCGTTATCAATATAATGACATATAAATCTAGCTTTTAAATTTCTATTAGGGCAAATTGAATCAGTTACATCAAAAGCGCTTAAATCTTCAGGTAACACAAATTTTATACATTTAACTAAAATGTCTTGACATGTTTCTCTTGTGTGAGCTGGGATAGTCATAGTTTTTAGTCCTCGTTTGTGCTCTAATCCATTTTCATCAACTTCATTTAATATAACAGCAAGCGCAACTCGTTTGTTTGGACAAATGTTTTTTAATGTTAAACTAACTTGAACGATTCTCCCAATAGATTCCATAAAAATTTCGCCAGCATCAAACACTATTGAGTCTGAACAATTGTTAATTTCAATATCAACAGGTGTAGGGCAATCTTCTGGTTGAACTACAATATCACAATCAACATTAAGTGTTGGGGAAGGGAAGTTTACAACATTACCTTCTGTGTCAGAATAAGTTATAGATTCATTTACTTCAACCTCGCCAGAACAAGAACCAATGTGTTCAACTGTAAATTCCATTGTTGCACCTTCACTAGCATTAACACCTAATTCGTCAATATTCCATTCAATTGTGTTTGAATCAATTAAAGTTGATGTTCCTTTGCTAGGAGAACTAATTGAGGTGATTCTAAAACAATCAATAATATTATCAGTTATAACAATATTTGTTGCTCCAGGTTTTACAATATTTTCGGCTAAATCTTCAAATAAATCTTCAAGTTCAGCATCATCAGGGGTTATAGTTACATACGCAGAAGCAGGACTTGAAGCCCAACTTTCTATAGCAGGAATATCTACACCACCATTACCAGAAAGTCCAATTACATAAATAATCACACCTTGAGATTTTGCTAATGTTGTAATTGTAGTTGCGTCTCCACCAGTAGTGGTAAATCCATCGGTAAACATAACCATAACTTTTGCGTTTGTTGAAGTATTATCAAATAAATCTAATGCTTTTGTGAAAGCATCTTCATGATTTGTTGAACCACCTGCATTTAATGCATCTATTGCAGTTTTTAAGTCGGTAGAAGATGTGATTAATTGGGTGTCTTGTACACCAACGTCAGCAAAGCTTACAATACCAATATGACTTCCACCTTCTATTTCACCATCAATTGTTCCACCTGTCGCTTCTGTAATTATATCAACAAATGTTTTTGCTCCAATTTTAAGATTTGTAATAGCACTTCCTGATATACTTCCAGAACGGTCAAGAATTAAAACAATATCGGTAGGATTTGAAGAAATATCAGGTTCGGCAGTAAGAGATAATCTAACATTAAAAGATTCTCCACAATTAATTTGAGTAGTGGATAATTCTTTATTAAAGTTTGTTACTCCCATTAAATATACTCCTTTTATTTTTATTGAGTTTTGAACTCATTACATACTATGATAAATAAAAACAAAATGACACATTTATTGAGAGATTTTATATTATTTAAGTTCTATTTGAGTATTCTTTATAAAGAAGTTGAGCCATTTCTTCTGGAGATTCTTTGCAATCTCTTTCCAACCATATTCTACACATTTCTTTAATGCCAGCGCCAAAAAAACTGGCTCTATAAAATAATTCAATTTCATCGTTAGTTGGTGTTGTTTTGGTTTCTTTAATATTAGATAAAATATTTGTTTTGGTGTTTGTTTCAGCTAATGTTTGATATGGAATATTTAAAAACGCTTTATAGAAATATTTATTATTTTTAACAAATGTAAACATTTCAAT